>NZ_JCAKNA010000003.1:0-180074 GCF_059515885.1 Acinetobacter sp. FY683
ACTGGCTTTGTGCAAAGTCTGATTAAACTTTGCGGATTAAATTGGATAGCTCCAGATTACACCACGCTTTGTAGAAGACAAAAGCATATTGATATTGTAATCAGCTACCAAAAAAGTAGCGATGGGCTGCATCTACTCATGGACTCTACAGGGATGAAGTTTCTAGGTGAGGGCGAATGGAAACGCAAGAAACATGGACCTGAATATCGTCGCCAATGGCGTAAACTTCATATTGGTATAGATGCTAAAACCCTACAAATACGAGCAGTTCAGCTTACAACCAATAATGTCAGTGATTCACAGGTGCTTGGTGATTTACTTAATCAGATTCCACAAGATGAGCAGATTGACTCTGTTTATACCGATGGAGCTTATGACACCAAGCAATGCCGTCAGGTCATTGCAGATCGGCAAGGGCATGCGGTGATTCCACCTAGAAAAAATGCGAAACCATGGAAAGATAGAAAGAGTAGCTCGCTAGAGCGAAATGAATTACTTCGAACAGTTAAACGTTTAGGCAGGACATTATGGAAAAAATGGTCAGGCTATCATCGCCGCAGTTTGGTGGAAACCAAGATGCATTGCATCAAATTATTAGGCGCTAAATTAATGGCAAGAAGCTTTCCTAGTCAGGTGAATGAAATTCATGCACGTGTAGCAGTCCTCAACCGATTTACGGAATTAGGTCGACCACTTACCCAAATTACGCCTTAAATTTGGCTCAATTAGGGGCGCTTTGCATTTCAAATCTTTGTGCAACAAAGCCACTCATTATTAGAAAAAAACAGCACCTATTAAGAAAGCAAATATTACAAGAAGGCTAATCATAATTATTTTTGTTGGGTTCATTGGATGAAGTACAAGATTATGCAACAAACTGGTTGTGGCATTACAACCATGAAAGACCACATCAAGCTAACAAAGGAAAGCCACCTCTAATGGCTGCTTAACCTCTACTTTTAACTTCGGTTATTTATGGGAGGATTACCGTTATAATTCTGATGATATACGACAAATAGCTGGGTACGCACGAGATAAAAAGATATTGCAATGTCTTGGTTATAGGGATGATGAAATGCAGAATGTTGTTGTAGATTGTCTAATTATTTATCCAGATCAGTACGCTGATGAAAATTTACCTGAGTCTTTAAAAGAGCAGCCAATTGAGCAGTTCATAAAATTTTATAAATTACCTGTGAAACTACCTACCTTATAAATCGGAAGAGATTTTTTGTACAATGAGGGGCTCTTGAGCAATATAATTTACAGATGAAGAAGTCAGCACCTAAAATCTAGCTTACAACCAATTGCACCACAATTGTCAGTAAAAAATACTCGTAAATGATCTGCCACATTTTTTGCCACACTTTATTTAAATACTATCATTGTTAATTAAAGTGAAATGGTTAAAAAACAGTAAATACATATGCTTATGTTTGATGGATTCTAATGGAGTTAAACTTAAGTGAGTTCAACTCCCTGGTCCGCCACCATTTTTTTAAAGCTCACTATCCGGTGAGCTTTTTGTTTTTCTGAGATATAAAGATAATTTTAAAAACAAGGGGATAAAAAAAGTTGATTGATTTAATATTATTAGATAGCGCTTTAATAGATATTGTCGCTGAATAATCATCCTATTTTTTTATTTCTCTCTCAAATTCCACATTTACGATTCCCAAAAAAAATAATTTGCTAAAGTTTCTTTCAGCACTCAGTAATGTTGTTTTGTAGCCATGCTTAGAAAAGCGATGAGGTCTGTAGCCACATACAAAGAATGATTCAACGGCTTGTAGCTACAGCATTATCTGTAAAGAGATCCTTGTAGCTACAACCTAAACGAACACATTACTGATACCACAATAAAAATAATAACAGGTGAAAGAATGAAACAAGGCAATCGAAATATTGTCAAAAGACTAAGATTTCTAGATCTACAGGCGGAGCAGCTTGAACAGTTGCTCGAGTGGAAAGGAATAAGCTTTACCGACCTAGTCCATGCACTCATTGCACATGAATATGCAACCAGTCAGCCCTATGTCCCGCGAGAGATCGAATCTCAAAACAGCATCGTACGTGTGAAGAATGTAGCCACAAAAGTCAGTCGTGTAGCCACATCCTATTGCAAGCTTGATCCTGAGTTTCTCAGAGAGTTAGGGCGGATTGGAAATAACATCAATCAGATTGCCAAATCTCTGAATATCCTTTGTCTCAGCCAACAAAAACAGAAGATGGATTTTTCATATATCCAATGCTTGGCTGTCTTAGAAAATATTCAAAAGGAGCTTCATCAGCATCTAGATCCTTTACCCATTATCACACGCTCCGAATATCAGGTTGAACGTCGTAAAGAACAAGCTTTACGTTATGTGACTACACAAAGGGAAGAGGCATGATTATTAAGTTTCTTCCTCACGGTAAAGGTGATCCTTTTCGTGCTGCTGCTTATGTGATGGATGATAAGGATCATCTGAATTTGCCACGTACAGGTGTAGAAGTACTTCGAGGTGACCCAATGACCTTTGCTTCGATTGCACAAAGCTCACCACATAAATATCGCTATACCTCAGTGGTGATTGCATGGGCCGCAGAAGATGAAGTGGGTCTTGATGAAATCAACGAAGTCCTTGATGCCTTTGAACAACATGCTTTTGCAGGCTTAAAACCACATCAGTACCACATGACGGCTGTGATGCACGAAGAAGAGAATCGATCGAGACATATCCATGTCTTGATTCCACGTCTTGAACTGAGTACTGAGAAATCCCTCAATATCGCCCCGCCTGGGCATCGGCATTACTTCGATCCACTGCGAGATTACTTCAATCATAAATATGACTGGGCAAGACCTGATGATCCTGCTCGAGCGAGAAGCTTACAACTTCAACACCATGAACTTAAGCAGAATTCGGCTGCTTTAAGAGCCAATTTGATTGAACAGCCTAAAGCAACACGAATTGAGCTGATCAATCAGTTTATCGAACACCGTATGTTACAAGGCGTGGTCTATGACCGTCCGACCATTCTGCAAGCACTCTCTGAAATCGGCACGATCACACGGGTCGGACAAAACTATATTTCACTTCGTACCGAGGCAGGTACAGACAGATTAAAGGCTGCATATTATGACAAACAGTTTTACCTCTCAGATTACCTTGAAGATCAAAGAAGAAGAGACGCTCTTGGATCTCCATCAATTGAGGATTCAAGAAAGCTTGCAGAACGGACTCGAGCATTGCGAGAAGCTGAGCAACGCATTCAAGACGTACGAGCAAAACGCCAGCAGTACAATGAACGAACATATCGAGACCCTGAACCAATATCAGCAGCAATTGGCAATGATCAACGAAGCACATACGCAGTTGAGCCAGCAGTTGAAGAAGTTACAATGCTACAAGATCCATATCGAGGAGGAGAACGAACAGCAGAACAATCAGATGGGGGAAATACTCTTACAGATGCAAAGTCATCAACAATCACATTTGGAGATCTTAGAGGCGATAGAGAAAATCAAAAAATTAGTTTTGAATTCCTCGATGTCGAGCGACACACGATTCAAAGAGATCAGCCAACAACTCAGGATGAAACCCGATCTCAATACCATAGAGGAGATTCAGCAGAGCATCGCCAAAACACCTACATTTATTTTAGTGCTCTTGCTGATACTGACTTTCAGCAACAGTCTCATTTTAATCTACACCAACATAAGAGGTATCTAAATGCCCGAATTCCATACCGAGTTACAACATCTGACTCAGCAACAACTGCAATTGTTACAACAAGAAAATCAAGCTTTGAAAAGTTACTTGCAAGAGATGAAGGACGAGATCAAAGAAGCCAACAATACCATCGCATTGCAGCAAGCTTATCAAGAAAAATTGCAACAATTGATCGAACAATTGAACAGCGAGCTACAGCACAAGGATCAGCAGATCCAACAGTATCAGAATTATTTATCCAGCAACATCGACGTACCAGATCAAACAAACTTATCCAATATCTTGGTGCCGTTGTTCAAAGAGTCTTTGGTTATCTATCTCCAATCAGAACAGTTTCAAATGCAGTGGCAGAGGTATATCGAAGCAAAACTCAGCAGTTACTCGAGTTGTTTAGAGACACTAAATTCGATCAATTGGGCAAGTTTGCAATATCCCGAGAAAAGCGTCGAAAAAGAATTAGACAATGTGCTGAACGAAGTCATGAGTATGAGCAACGATTTAAGCAAGCTCATCAATTTATATCAACAGCGCTAGATTGGTCGATACAACGTATTTTTCCGAAGTACCGCTTGAGTCATTTCATCAATAACATCGTGCAACAACATCCTGACCAAGACTTCACCATGATGAGGGTCTATGCGGAAAGGGTGGATGATCAAATCACAGATCATATCCGTTTCTTGATCGATGAAAATAAAAAAGGGAATCGGTATCCAACAGAAGAAAAACTAAAATTCGCTCGAGAGTTTAGGTTGTGTACGGAAAAACTCATTCAAAATATTCATCTATTTAGAAAAGATGATCCAAATATCTTGGGATTTTTAAACACCATGGATCATTATATGCAGATGATTGATCTTAACCATCCTCGACTACACCTGAAAGAAGAAAATTCACCTTTGATCAATGCGAATGATGCTTCAAGGCTTGATATGAAAGATTGTATGAATGAACTTAGATCTTATCTAGAACCTTATAACCACAAGAAGTCTGATGAGCAAACTGAGCGTAAACAAGACATGCAAATCGTACCTAAAACACCAGAACCGAAGAGAAAGAACTTACGGGATTTAGAGTTCTAAAAGAGGGGATGTTTTGACACTCGGTCAAAACATTCCTAGTTCTAATACATCAATTTAAATTAATTTTTAAAAGTCGTCCGTTTAGGGCGTAGCTTAGTACGTTTTGCCCACATTTCAGGATATTGTGTGGCTACATTTGTATGGCCAATTGTGTTGGAAGAACGGCTATCATTCTGTGGAATACGATCTTCTAAGCGTTCAATGAGAACATAAAGATCTGTAAGGCGTTGCAGATCCTCAGTTGGGATTTTCTTGGCAACGTTTTGAATCAACTGCGTGACGATGCGCTTTGCTGAAATTTGATTTTGCATAATGATGCACTCCTAGATTGGGATATACACCACCACAACTCATTTCCACAGAGCTGAGGTGGCAACAGACAGGGGTGGAAATACTGAATCTAGGATCAGCCAACACGAAGTTGCCCTGTCATGCTGCCATAAAGACTGCATAAAACAGTAAGCAAAAAAATAGCCGCAAGTGCGACATTTCATGCACCTAGATCGTATCAGGTTTCCACGCCTGAACACAGATTTTGCTGTGTAATAAATACGCTATCAGTGGTTAAAAAATGAGTCAATAAGCTTTTACATCAGATTAGGTAAGGGATGCCAATATAAAAGTTTTCCTCTATTTTTAATATTTAATTAATTCAATGTCTTACAACCTGTAATTATCTTATCTTCGCTGTTAAACAAGATTAATAAGCCGATAAACGGTATAACTCATGTCCTAAAATTCAGGCTGAATGTAACAAAATTTGTGTAGTAAGAATTGTAGTAAGAAAAAATCGTAAATAAATATATATAATATAAAACATATAGATAGTGGTTTAATTTGACGGACACCGCTTCCGCCAAATTCAAAAAAGACCCTTAATTTATTAAGGGTCTTTTTTTTACTTTAGTTTTAGTCGACTTTATTGCATGAACCTATCTATAAAGGCTTATTCAGTAATATAACTATTAGATGAATAAACCTACACCTAAAATGTATCGTACAACAAACTGGCCATCATACAATTGTGCTTTGATCCGTCGTGATGTGTGCTGAAAAAATCGAAATACTATGATCCAAGTTTTCCAAAATCAATACGATTAAGTGAATCACGTATTGGTTGGTCAGCTTGGGAAATCTATCAGTGGATTGAAAACAAGTTGGCAAGTCGTGGGTAGATGGGAGCAGAAGCTCGCTTATTTATTTGAATAGGTGAATAAAAATAGAGTGATATATTTTCGTAATTTGCTAATTATTTTAGAAAAAAGGGACAAGAAAAATAAAAATAATAAAAGCAAAATATCGGTGTTTTTTATGTTTTCTACATTGAATTAATGTATATGCAGAAAATTTTTTCATTTTCCGTGTTCGGCATGTTCTTAAGTTGCAGAAAATAGAAAAATAGATTGAGACGAAGGTTAGATGAAATCATTTTTAAAAAAAAGAAGTGTTTATAGTGGAATGGTTAGATTACTGGACACTTTCTGTGATAAATATTCTTTAAAAACACCTGTGCATCGTATTTATGACTTTGATGATAGAGTAATCTTTATTCATTGGTTACAGAAGCTTAAATATATAGATCAGCAATATGATAAAGAAGGTTTAGGTATAGAAATTGCAAAAATAGTAGCTCCTAGTCATTTAGGTATTTCTTTTTATATCGCTTTGTCTTGCAAAAACTTAAGAAGTTACATGGGAATGCCATTACAGTATTTTTTCGCATGGTGTGACTATACGCAGAAGGATATAAGGATTGTTGATAATGAGGTTCTTATTTCTTGGGAAAAACCTGCATATTACAGTGCTGGTTTACATCTTAGAGAAACAGCTATTTCAGAAGAATTACAAGTTGCAACAATCTATCAACTATTGCTAGCTCTTTTAGGCTCTAATTATCAACTTTTAAAGAAAGTTGAGTTAGCTATTTCAAAACCTAAAAACACTAAATTATATGAGAATTATTTTAATTGCCCAGTAAGTTTTGATGCCGATAGGACATTGTTAAAAATACCATTGAATCTGTGTGATATTCCATTAACTACGGAAGATCCCGTGTTGTTACATTTGTTGGAAAAAACAGCAACCCAAATGTATGATAAAATGCCTAATGACACAAATCTTCTAGAAAATGTAAATAAGGCAATTATAAAGTCTATTAATGCTCAAGATCCTAAAGTTAGTGTTGTTGCTGGATATTTAAATATGAGTACACGTACTTTTCAGATGGCTTTAAAAGATCAAGGGATGAGTTTTCAAGACTTATTAAACAAAGTGCGTTTAACATTAGCAAAACAATATTTGATTAAAAAAGACACCTCTATTATAGAAATTTCTACTTTTTTAGGATACAAGGAGCAAACTTCATTTAATCGTGCATTTAAGAGTTGGACGGGTTATAGCCCAATGCGCTGGCGTTATTTGAATATTGCAAACAGCAAGGGTGATGTGACTTGATTGCATACAATGGTTTGAAAGGAATTTTATTGTATAAAGCTTTTTAGATATATTTATCCTAAGTATTTAAAATTTAAGTGAAGTTTCTGGTGTGAGTTCGACCTAAGTCAGTAAATTTGTTGGTAGTTCTCAAATCTGACGTGCTACCCACTTATCTTTCATGTCTGGATAGTATTTCAATAAAAATATATGCAATACAGACTCATGATTTTCTTTCTTCTTCGAAGAGCTTAAATTTTTCCTGATAAAACGTCCTAAACAACTTCTTAATGTCGAATTGAATCGCTCAATATGGTTAATTAAGCTTGTATGTTTACCAATAGAGCAGTGGGTAGTAGGGGCAAATACCTCAGCATAACTTGACTAATAATCACTACATGTTGCTAAATTAAAATAGTTTGAAGGAATTCGACAGCGTAAATCTGTACTTGTTTTATGTTGCGCTGACTACACACATAAGCAACAACTTCACGTGTGCGACGACAGAGTGCAATCCAAGTCAAAACTGAATAGCCTCCGATTTTGTAGACACTCTTTAGTTAGATAAACTAGCTAATTGAAGAGGTGTTTATGAGCAGTAGCAAACGATATCTTGAAGAATTTAAAATAGGTGGTGTTCAGCGGTTTAATGAGGAACAATTTGTCTTTCAAACCACTGTGTTGCAAAGTAAATAGGATCTAATGAAAAATAATGATTCAAAACTCGGCTTATCTACCTAAAAGGGGTTAACATAATATTAGCTACAATATTTAGTTAGCTTAATCTGCTATCAGG
The DNA here is from genome assembly GCF_059515885.1 of Acinetobacter sp. FY683. NCBI lineage: Bacteria > Pseudomonadati > Pseudomonadota > Gammaproteobacteria > Moraxellales > Moraxellaceae > Acinetobacter > Acinetobacter sp. FY683. The sequence continues at coordinate 8,028 of NZ_JCAKNA010000003.1, forward strand.
TTTTTACACTTTTAAAGAGATATGCACCACGTACATAAGCGGCTTCAACATCATCAGGTAATTTATGAGCTAAGGCGTGTTCACATATTTCATGAGGGTAATCTGCTATCAGAAGACCAATCTCGGAATGCAGAACGAAAGCCATGTGTTGTAATCATAAGATTCTGTTTAGGATTAATTGAGCTATTTATTAACTTAAGTTATGCGAACTTTGATTCCAAAAGAGCACGAGCGAGTGGTGGGGCGGCAGCGTTAGAAATAAAAAACAAAATATAGATTTGAGTACGTCTACGCTAGGGATTCATTTCGCTAGTCAAATAAAACTTGGTGATACAAATACAATGACAGTAAAAGGAACATTGGGGTGGCAACACTATTATGGAAATTGAAATAATGATGCGAATTTAGCATTCTTTAGTGGAGGGAATTCTTTTGAGGTAAATGCTGTGCCATTTTCACTTAATGGTGCAATTTTTAATTTAAGAAATTAAATTAAAAAATAATGTATCTGCTTCATGAGGATATAGCGGATTAATTTCAGATAAATACAAAGATAATAGTGTGAAAGCTAACTTAACGTGGATGTTTAAATTGTATATTTGCATTCCAATGTGGAATGTAAAAAAGGCTCCTAGGAGCCTTTTAAAATCTTTAGAGATTTTATTTTTCTGGTAAATCAAACCAAATAAACTGACTTTCTTCGTTTGCTGTAATTTTTGCATTATCTCGGAAAAGTAAAGCATCACCAGCTTTTACAATATGCTCTTCAATTTGAACTTCACCACGAATCACATGAATATAATTCAAAACTTGAGTTGCCTTTATTTCTAAAGATAAGCCTTGTTCTAGCACAGCCGTTTTAACTTCGGCTTGCTGACGAATATGCATAGGCGCATTGTCGTTTGGTCCAACAATTAAATGCCATTGGTTCGGCTGATCTTTAGGATCTAATTTAATTTGTTGATAGGTAGGCTCAGCGTTACGAACATCTGGATGAATCCAAATTTGGAGTAGATGAACAGGATGATCACCATCATTCATTTCACTATGCTGAACACCTGTGCCAGCACTCATTAATTGCCATTCGCCTGCGGAAATTCCTCCAGCATTGCCCATGCTGTCTTTATGCGAAATTGTACCGTCTAAGACACAAGTTAAAATTTCCATATTGTCATGGGGGTGCGTACCAAAACCTCGATGGGCATCAATAGTGTCATCATTAATGACACGTAATGCACTTACACCCATATATTTAGGGTTGTGCCAACTACCAAATGAAAAACTGTGCTTGGTGTCTAACCAAGCCATTTTGACATGCCCACGATCTTCACTACGATGTAAATAAGCATTCATGTGAATACCTCATTATTATTTGAACTTGATGCTATTTTAAGGCTTTAGATTGTTCTTTTATATTGATAAAAAGCGACATATTGTTCTATTTCTAGAATGATAGTGAATGAATATAAAAAAGCCTGCATAAGAGCAGGCTTTTTTATATCACTATTTCATTATTCTAAGAACTTCACTGTTACGCCTGAGCGGACTTTTTTGCCTAAGTCGTTAGCATCCCAGTTGGTTAAGCGAATGCAACCATGTGACGCTGTTTTAGAGATAGCAGAAGGGTTTGGTGTTCCATGAATACCAAATGATTTTTTGCTTAAACCAATCCAAATATTACCTACAGGACCATTAGGACCAGGTGGTAAGGAAAGTGGTTTTAAGTTTTTACCTTGTACAAAGTTACTTGGTGAGTAGCTATACCAAGGGTTTGGTGCTACGCCAGTTACTTTATACGTGCCTGTTGGAGAAGGTGTATCTGAGCTACCAATGGTTGCAGGGAAAGATGCAATCATCTTATTTTTGCTGTTGAATAAATAAAGTTGTTTTGCACCTTTATGCGCAACAATTAAATGAATATCTTCAGGTAATTGATTACGTACACTTGAAACAATAATTTTTTCGCCAACTTTATTAAAATTCGCATTTGGATTGATCTTTTTCAAGAATTCTTCATCCATATGGAATTTTTCACCTAACATTTCTGTTACGCGTGTGTAGTACAAACCAGGCATTTTTGCTTGAAGTGCATAGTCACTCGGAATAGATTTTGCGTATGGCCCTTTAAGGTCAGCAGCAGTAATGGTGTATTCCACGTATGTAGGTTTAGAACCTTGATTTTTAACTAAAGCATCCCAAGTTTCTTGAGTCAGAATTCCTGTTGCTTTCAAACCATTCATTTGTTGGAATGAAGCAATTGCTTTTAGAGTATTTTTACCACTTGAGCCATCAATTGCGCCAGGTGAAGCATGTGCATTGTTTAACATGACATGTGCACGTGCGTACATTGGGAATTGACCACGGCCTAAGTCTTCCCATTTAGCATTATTTAGGCTGTCTAAAGACCAAGGACCTTTATATGTTGTGCTAGCAGGAACAGACTTTGTTGGTGAAGATGGTGCAGTGCCGATAGCAGCTGAATCGTCTTCAGTGTTTTGAAGATTATCAAGTGTTTCAGAGGCTTGATTTAAATCTTGTTGTTCTTGTGGGGTTATTTTTGCTTCCGAAGATGCTTGCTCTGCTGACTTGCTTATTGCTAAAGGATCGATAGGATCTTCAATAGCAATATCTTTAATCTTTTGAGGATTTAATGCTTGTTCAGCAGTTGATGCCGCAATTGCAGAACCAGCAAATATGCAGCTTAAACTCATTGCAAGTATTGAGCGAACGAACATGTAATTCAACCTTAAGAATAATTCATTAACATTGTGAAAAAACAACACAAGTATTACAGAAAAAAACAGGTGTTGCAGTAAATGTTTTGACTAAATATCAGTTTTATCATTTATAACAATCGAATTTTAACATACAGACAGATTATTAAATCTTAGACCTTTTTGTTATGATGCTTGGAAGATTAAAAATCAATTAGGAAAGTAAATGACGACCTTAAAAAATGATCGTTTTCTACGTGCTTTATTGCGTGAACCTGTAGATACAACACCAGTATGGATGATGCGACAAGCGGGCCGTTATTTACCAGAATATCGTGAAACACGTGCTAAGGCAGGTGATTTCCTTTCTTTATGTAAAAATACAGAGTTTGCTTGCGAAGTTACGCTTCAGCCTTTACGTCGCTATGAACTTGATGCGGCAATTTTATTTTCAGATATTTTAACTGTACCTGATGCTTTAGGTTTGGGTTTGTACTTTGAAGCAGGTGAAGGCCCTAAGTTTCATAAAACAGTACGTACAGAACAAGATGTTGCGAATCTTCCAAAATTCAATGCAAAATCTGATTTAGATTATGTGATGAATGCGGTGTCTACTATTCGTTCTGCGTTAGGTGGACAAGTTCCACTTATTGGCTTCTCAGGTAGTCCATGGACACTTGCAACATATATGGTAGAAGGTGGTTCAAGTAAGGATTTCCGTTTTACTAAAAATATGATGTATGCACAGCCTGAAGTTTTACATGCTTTGTTAGATCGTTTAGCAGATGCGGTTATTGATTATTTAAATGCTCAAATTGATGCAGGTGCGCAAGCTGTACAAATTTTTGATAGTTGGGGCGGTGCATTAGCACATCGTGAATATCTTGAATTTTCATTGAAATACATGCAAAAAATTGTTGCAGGCTTACAACGTGAAAAAGATGGTCGCAAAATTCCTGTCATTTTGTTTACTAAAGGTGGCGGGCAGTGGTTAGAGCCAATGATTGCAACAGGTGCAGATGCATTTGGTCTAGATTGGACAACGCCGTTAAATGTGGCGCGTCAAACTGTAAATGGTCGTGCAGCATTACAAGGTAATTTAGACCCTGCAACGTTATATGGCACACCTGAAAATATCGCAAAAGCAACGAAAGCAATGCTTGATGATGCTTATGCAAATGGTGAAAAAACGGGTTATATCGCAAACTTAGGTCATGGAATTACGCAATGGGTTGATCCTGAAAAACCAAAAGTGTTTATTGATACGGTACATGAATACAGCGCGAAATATTTATAAGGATTTTCTGTGATTCAAAATTTGGGTTTGTTGATCCAATTTTCATGTAAGGCAGCTTCGGCTGCCTTATTTGGTATCTTATTATTGGTTGCTTTTGCTTTAACAGCCAGTATGGGAAGCCACGAATATTTTGGATATTTTAGATACGATTATTTGTTGTTTTATGCCTTAATCATTCAAGTGTGTTTGCTGTATTTAAAACTTGAGTCTTGGGCAGAAGCTAAAGTGATTGCCTTATTTCATGTTTTGGCAATGGTGATGGAGATTTTTCTAACCAGTCCTTATATTGCATCATGGCAATATCCACAACCCGCTGTTTTTAAAATACTTACTGTTCCTTTGTTTGCAGGATTCATGTATTCCGCTGTAGGCAGTTTCTTTGCACGTTCTTTGCGCTTATATCAAGTACATTTTCAGTATTTACCTAGTTTTTCGAATATGATGGCGCTGGCTATTTTGTCTTATGCAAACTTCATGACCAAATTCTTTATTCCTGATATTAGATATTTCTTATTTGTATGGAGCATCGTAATTTTTTGGAATACAAAAGTGGGTTTTATGCTTCAAAATCGCCAATTTAAACTGCCAATGCTTCCAGTATTAGTACTTTTAGCATTTGTTATTTGGATTGCTGAAAATATTAGTACTTTTTATAAAATTTGGCTGTATCCAAGTCAGGTTGATGCTTGGCATATGGTTGGATGGGGTAAATTGGGTTCTTGGTATTTATTACTTCTCTTAAGTTTGGTACTTGTGTTGGGAATTTTGGGGCAACGTAAACCAAATGGTTTATGGAAGTTAAATTAAGATCTGAAAGTAAAGAGAATTTATTATTTTTTTGTTTTTCATGGGGTAATGAGAAGCAAAAGATATTCTAAAGTTGAGCGAATAATTCGCCGTATTTATTAATTTTTTTGATCTGGGGTAACGGTCAATGAATAGCGAAATTTTAAATGACTTGACTGTACAGTGGAAAAGTTTATGTAAAAGCTATGATGCATCAGATGTATTAGACGCATTTCATTTTATACAACAGCATGCTTCAACCTTAGTTTATGAGTTTTATAAAAAAATGCTGGATGAAAAAGAATCGGCAGAGTTTTTTTCTGATGATTTAATTCAGCAACGATTACAAAACACTTTGCACCAATGGTTATTGGAAAGCTTTGGTGTTGCAATCAATCAAAACTATAAAGAAGCTGTTGAAAAGCAGAAGCTTGTTGGGCATGTACATGCACGTGTGGGTATTCCATCTTGGTTGATTATTCGTGGTGTGCGTGAAATTGAAAAGAAAATTTTTGAAATAGCTTCAAAACAATATACCAAAGATAATGCTTTATCATTGATTGGTTATATTGTGGAGCTATTGAGCTTTTCAACAGAAATTATGTGTCGCTCTTATGAAGAAAAAACAGAAGTTCATCAGGAGGCTAAGCATAGTTATCGGTTATTTTCTGCCATGCAAGATGTTTCTGTTCAGAAGGATAAGCAACGTAGTAGCTTGTTAGATTGGGAAAATGAGTTAATTTTTAAAGCATTTTCACTGCCTGAAAATATCTTTCATTCGCTTTTGTCAAAATCTGAATTTGGTTTGTGGTTTGTTCATAAAGCATCTTATGCCTTTACAGGTTCAGAGCAAGTTAAAGTCATCATCAATATTATTAGTGAGATTGATGAGTTGGTTGAAGATATTAGAAACTCTGAAGATAAAGCCAGTATTTATCAATATATTCAAGATATTCGTCAAAAAAACCGAGAAATTCAGCATTTGTTAGATCAGCTTTTTCAAGTTTCTGATTATATTGAAATGGGTAATGATTCATTGACGAAGTTGTTGAATCGTCGCTATTTAGATACCGTTGTTTCTCGAGAAATTGAGCTTGCACGTAAAAACCATACTCCATTATGTTTGTTGGCAATTGATGCTGATTATTTCAAATTGGTGAATGATCGCTTTGGTCATACAGCAGGTGATACCGCCCTGAAATATATTGCCGACACATTAATGAAATACAGTAAAGGAAGTGATTACGCATTTAGAGTTGGCGGAGAGGAGTTTTTAGTATTACTTGTAGATACAGATATAACGCGCTCTAAGGTCATTGCGGAAAGTATTCGCCAAAGTATTGAAGCATCTGTTTTATATGCAGCAGATAATGTGCCCTTTACCTTCACTGTCAGTATCGGGATACAGCCTTATGCAGGACATTTAGACTATCAGAAATTTTTAGATGCTGCAGACCATAGTCTGTATGCAGCGAAAAACTTAGGGCGTAATCGAGTTTTTGTATCGCAGGTTGAACTTAACGAGCTTTGTTAATGTTGGGGCTTATGCCTCAACCACTACATAGTACTTTTTAACTTTTTCAACGACTTCAAAAATACCTTTGAACGATGGTGGAATAACTCCAGCCTCGCCAACGGTAATTTCTACATATTGACCGGTTTCAGCATCATGCAAACGAACAAGGCCTTCAATGATTTGAAAGAACTCTTGTTTGTTTGCTGAAAATACGATATTCCAAGCACCTACTTCACATTCCCAAATTCCACAGTTCATATTTGGATGATTGTATAATTCAGTGGTTAAGCGTTTAGGGTTGCCTTTAACAAGACGGTCGGGACGTGGATAGTCAACCGTGATTTCATTTTGAGTTAAACCTTGTCCTGCTAAGAATATTGAAGGCATTGCATTTGATCCTTAGATCATTCATTGAGTGATCGTAAAATTTTAGCAAAAAAAATGCCTCAACATGTGAGGCATTTAAATCTTAATAACTTTCAGGTACAGCACTTAAGAATTCGCGGCGATCTTCTTTATTGGTTTTGAAATCACCTAAGAAAGAAACCGTACGAGTTGTAGATTCTTGTTTGCCTACACCGCGCATCATCATACACATGTGAGCAGAGTCAATAACAACGGCAACACCACGTGCACCAGTAACTTCTTGAACTGCTTCAGCAATTTGTTGTGTTAGGTTTTCTTGAATTTGTAAGCGGCGTGCGAACATTTCTGTAATACGTGCAAACTTAGATAAGCCTAAAACATTACCTTCAGGTAAATAGGCAATATGAACACGACCATGAAATGGTAATAAGTGATGTTCACATAAAGAATAGAATTCGATATTTTTTACAAGCACCATGTCACGGTTATCTGATGGAAAAACCGCATTATTGGTTACTTCTTCTAGAGTTTTTTGATAGCCAGATGTTAAGTATGAAAAAGCTTTAGCAGCACGCGCAGGCGTATCTTTTAGACCGGGGCGATCTAAGTCTTCGCCAATAGAGGTTAGGATATTTGCGTAGTTTTGCTGCATAGTCATAAACGTGTTCACTTTGACATGATGTTGAACAAGGTCGGCATTGTAGCAGAAAACTATAGCAATGCCTTATTTTAGGGGAAAATCAGATTATTGTTTAAACTTTGGGTTCTTTTCAGCACGTTTAAGCAAAACTAAAACAGCGCCTGTCCCCCCTTGTTTTTCAGGTGCACTCACAAAAGCAAGAACATCTCTGTGTTGACGGAGCCAACTATTTACATGGGTTTTTAAAATAGCTTCAGGACCTTTACCATGCACAATTTTAAGTACATTTTGGTTTTCATCTTTCGCAATTTGAATAATTTGTAGAACAGCAGTACGAGCTTCTTCAATGGTGCAACCATGTAAATCGACCGCTTCAAACCAACGTAAATTGCCAGCCTTTAAATCTTCAAAAACTTTATGCTGTAATGTAGCAATGCGATAACTAAGCGTTGCTTGGCTTGCAACTGGATTGAGCATGGCATGAGTATCTGAAAGTTCAGCATCGTTTGTTTCTAGACCGCCTTCGGCAGCAGCACGTTTTGCCAGTATTTGAGCGTTTGGTTTTTTTGTTTTTGATTTTTCAATTTTCGCAATGTTGCTTGTCTCCATTTTTTGGACACCTTGCATTTGTTTGCGAAATAATTCGATATCGTCTTCAGGCTCGGGTTGAACTTGCGCTTTTTCCTCAGCAGCTTTTTTAATTGCTGTTGAATGAGGATTGGTGATTTGCTTTTTAAAGGCTTTCAGTAGATTGAATTGGTCTTTAGAAAGGGAAGAATCATGTTTACTCATAGTATTAGGAAATAAGCAGATTAGCTGAAAGATAGGTGATTATAGTCGTAATTTGTTGAGATTTGAACTGAATGATAATGAGAAGATTTTTGAAGACAGAAATGAAAAATATGTTGTTTTAAAAAAATAAAAGCTCCTAAAGAAGATACATACAGCTTTTATATCATTGTTTAGGAGCTAAAATAATTTATAAGATTTCTATGGCACAAAACTCATAAATAAATAAGTAATAAAGATTAATACATGAATAATACCTGGCAATATTGTCGTGCTTCCTGTGCGTAAAGAATTAGAAACAACAAATAATGATAGTACAAGCAATACAATAGATTTTGCATCCAGACCAAGTTCAATTGGCCAATCCATATAAACAGCCAAAATAGCAACAGCAGGAATAGTTAAACCAATACTTGCAATAGCAGAACCAATTGCAAGATTTAAACTCGATTGTAATCGATTGGCTTTTGCAGCACGCATAGCTGCACCAAATTCAGGTAAAAGAACAATTGCAGCAATGAGAATACCCAAAGTTGCAAGAGGGGCACCCGCTTTCCCTAAGAAGGCCTCTAAAGAAGGTGAAATTGCTTTTGCACTAAGTACAACCGCAATTAAAGAAACAATGAGTGAGAATAAGCTGATATATGTCGCTTTTAAACTTGGTTTATGACTATTATCTTTTGTGATTGGTTCTGGCTTAGAGGGATCAATAACAGGTAAAAAATATTCGCGATGCCCAATAGTTTGAAACAATGTAAATGCGGTAAAGAGAGCTAAAGTAATGAAAGAGACAAAGAGTAACTGCTTATGGGTGTAAATGCCCTCAATACCTGAGCTAGTCACATAGTTGGGTAAAATTAAAGAAAATACGATAATGACGGTCATTGTGCCAATTGCAGCTGTAACGCCTTCAAGATTAAAACCTTGAACTAAATGTTTTCGACCACCCACAATTAAGCTTAAACCAATAATGCCATTAAGAATGATCATAACTGCGGCAAAAATGGTATCTCGAGCTAGCCCCATTGCTTCTTCACCGCCTGATAGCATCATAGAAACAATGAGCGCTACTTCAATAATAGTGACAGATAAAGCAAGAACGAGTGTGCCAAAAGGCTCTCCGACTTTATGTGCAATCACTTCAGCATGATGTACTGCACAAATAACACTTGCGATTAGACCAATAGAAAGTAGAGCAACAATACCGAAAAATTGAGGTGAAACTAAACTTAAAGCAAGTACAGCTAAACTTAGCCAAGGAATATAAAGAGCCCATGCAGGGTTATGTTGATTTACCATGGTGATATCTATTATTAATGTCCATATTTTTAAATAAATTATCTTGTTTTTATGGAATATTTTGTTAAAAAATGTATATATTTTTAAATGTAACGCAGAGAGATTTATTAGAAATGTTTAAAAATAGTGCAAGCTCGGAATGCTAACATTCCGAGCTTTTTGTTTTATATAGAAGTCGGTATACCAAACAACTCTTTAAAAGCATGATCAGGACGAGCTTGCTTCATAAAACTTTCACCAACTAGGAAGGCGTGAATGTCATTTTCTTGCATCATTGCAACGTCAGTAGGGGTTGCGATCCCACTTTCAGTGACCAATAAGCGTGATGGTTCAAGTAAAGCCTTTAAACGTAAAGATGTATTTAAATCGACATCAAATGTTTTAAGGTTGCGGTTATTTACACCTAATAAACAACGATCTGACAGGCGTAAAGCACGTTCAAGTTCATGTTCATCATGTACTTCTACTAGAACGTCTAAATTGTATTCAAATGCAGTTTTAGACATTTCTTCAAGCTGTTGATCGGACAAGCATGCCACAATCAACAAAATACAATCTGCATGTAAAGCACGTGCTTCAATCACACCGTAAGGGTCAATTAAAAAATCTTTACGTAGTGCGGGTAAAGCACAATTTGAGCGTGCAATTTGAATGTTTTCATCTGCACCTTGGAAAAAGTCTACATCGGTTAGTACAGATAAACATGCAGCGCCTGCATCTTCATATTGTTGTGCAATTTCAGCAGGATTAAAGTTTTCACGAATAATTCCTTTAGATGGCGATGCTTTTTTAATTTCAGCAATGACACCCGGGCGTTTACTTAGTAAAGATTGAGCAAAGCCACGGACAGGTGTGGCGGCTTGTGCCAGCTCTTCAACATCTTTATAGCTATGCTGTTTAAGGCGTAAGGCAAATTCTTCTTTTTTGCGATCAACAATTTTTCCTAAGATGGTATTTGCAATATCAACCATGATGATTTATCTCCTGTCTTAAGCTTCGTATTGTTTGAGCGTTTTGGTAAATTCTGACAAGATTTCCATTTTTTCGAGTGCTTGCCCACCATAAATAATGTCATGTGCTAATGCGACACCTTGTTTATAAGAGCTTGTTAAACCCGAAACATAAATACCAGCCCCAGCATTTAAAGCAATCATATTGGCAGCTTTGTCACCAATTTCAGTTTTCTTTTTACTTAAAGCTGCTTTAATTAAAGCTAAGCTTTCAGCAGGACTATCAATTGTTAAGCCTGTTAATGTTTGAGATTCAATGTCAACTTCTTCAGGAGTAATCATCCATTCGCTAACTTCGCCATCTTTAAGTTCTGCAACATAAGTTTGAGATGCTAGGCTAATTTCATCTAAACCATCTTTAGAGTGAACAACCATGACATGTTCAGCACCAAGTTGCTTTAAAACTTCAGCCATTGGGCGACAAAGTTCATTTGAAAATACGCCAATCACAAAGCGTTTTACACCAGCCGGATTCGTAAGCGGACCGAGTAAGTTAAAAATAGAGCGGAAACCAAGTTCCTTACGAGGAGCTGCCGCATATTTCATTGCTTTATGATGGTTTGGGGCAAATAAGAAGCCAACACCAATATCGCGGATACAGCGTTCAGTTTGTTCCATGTTTAGGGCAAGGCTAATTCCTGCTTGCTCGAGTAAGTCAGAAGAACCTGATTTACCTGAAACACCACGACCGCCATGTTTGGCAATATTTGCACCTGCTGCTGCAACAACAAATGCAGATGCAGTTGAAACGTTAAATAAGTTTTGACCGTCACCACCTGTACCCACAATGTCGACAAGGTAAGGCAGGTCACTGACATCAATTTTAGTCGCAAACTCACGCATTACACGTGCAGCTGCTGTCATTTCGTCAATGCTTTCGCCTTTTAGACGTAAGCCCATCATTAAAGCACCAATTTGTGCATCTGAAGCCTCACCATTCATGATGGTGCGCATCACATCTTCCATTTGCGGTTGAGTGAGGTGAATGTTTTTTGTGATATGGCTTAAAGCTTGTTGAATATCCATGTGTATAAAACTCAATTATGCGTAAATTTCTAAGAAGTTTTTAAAGATTTGATGACCATGTTCACTCAGAATAGATTCAGGATGGAACTGCACACCTTCAACAGGTAGTGTCTTATGTTTAACACCCATAATTTCTTCCATAGAACCATCTTCTTCATTGGTCCAGCAAGTTACTTCCAAACAGTCTGGCAATGTTGCTTGATCAATCACAAGTGAGTGATAGCGCGTTGCAGAAAAAGGAGAGGGTAAGTTGCTAAAAATGCCTGTATCACTGTGATACATGTCAGATAAACGACCATGCATAACACGTTTTGCACGTACAACATCACCACCGAAAGCTTGTCCAATACTTTGATGTCCTAAACACACACCAAGTAATGGAATTTTGCCAGCAAAATGCTGTATCGCAGGAATTGAAATACCTGCTTCAGATGGTGAGCAAGGACCAGGACCAATAACTAAGTATTTGGGTTGCCATCGCTCAATATCCTCCAATGTCACGGCATCATTACGTACTACTTTTACTTCTTGATTCAATTCGCCAAAATATTGAACGATGTTGTAAGTAAAAGAGTCATAGTTGTCGATCATTAAGAGCATGAGCTTAACCTATTGAAATTAACGCACATTTTGTGCTTTTATATTCGGAAAATACCTTTCTATGCATAATGGTAATTTGTAAAAAGCTTTAAATAACAAATTTTTGATTTAGCAGAGAAAGTGCCGAACATCATAGCAAAAAATAATCATTTCCTGCTGACTTATTTATATAACAATCTTTGTTAAAGCTTATGATTTGAATTGACTAAATAGTGAGTGCAATTTGAGGGAGGGGGAGGTACTTTTAAAATAAAGAAAACGACCCAAAATGATGCAATAAAATATTTCGATAAGTGTTTAATTATTCGTTGATAGGCAAGTAAGATTTTTTAATTTACCTTAAGTGTTTTAGATGAAAATATAAAAAACACTCAAAAATCCATCAGTTATTGTGAAATTAAAGCAATCAACGCACCAAATCAGTGCTATCAAAAAATCTTTTCAAACAAATGTGATGAAGTGTGGGTGAATATGGTGCATTTCCATTTTCAGACAGTATAATAGGCGCTAAGCCAAGCCCATATTGCATGTTTTCTGCTAAGGAATTCTGGATTTTGGCATTGGTTTTAAAAGTTGGTACGGTAATTGCTTAATACTAGTCAACTACTAACACGCACTTCAGAAGTGCAACAAAAAACATCGGAGCAAAATGAGCATGGCGAACAAGGTCCTTCAACTCATCCAAGAAAGTGGCGCAAAATGGGTCGATTTTCGCTTTACTGATACTAAGGGTAAAGAGCAACACGTAACTTACCCAGCAGATACAATTGACGAAGACACATTTGAAGACGGCAAAATGTTTGACGGCTCTTCAATTGCTGGTTGGAAAGGTATCGAAGCATCAGACATGATTTTACGTCCAGACGCTGAAACATGTTTCATCGATCCATTCTTCGCAGAGCCAACAGTAGTTGTGACTTGTGATGTAATTGAGCCTTCAACTGGTCAAGGTTATGACCGTGATCCACGTTCGATTGCTCGCCGTGCAGAAGAATATTTAAAATCTACAGGTATTGGTGATACTGCATTCTTTGGTCCAGAACCAGAATTCTTCGTATTTGACGAAGTGAAATGGGACATCGATATGTCTGGCGCGCGCCATACATTAATCGCTGAAGAAGCTGCTTGGTCTACAGGTAAAGACTATGAAGCTGGTAACTCTGGTCACCGTCCTCGTGTTAAAGGTGGTTACTTCCCAGTTCCTCCAGTAGATTCTTCACATGACATGCGTGCAGATATGTGTGCAAAAATTGAAGACATCATGGGTCCTGGTCGTGTAGAAGTGCATCACCATGAAGTTGCATCTTGCCAATTAGAAATTGGTGTGAGCTTCAACACTATGGTTCGTAAAGCGGACGAAGTTCAACAGTTTAAATATGCTGTTTGGAATGTTGCGCACCAATACGCTAAAACAGCTACGTTTATGCCTAAACCAATGGTTGGCGATAACGGTTCTGGTATGCATGTTCACATGTCTATCTCTAAAGATGGCAAGAACTTGTTTGCTGGTGATGAATATGCAGGCTTGTCAGAAATGGCGTTGTACTTCATTGGTGGTGTGATTAAACACGCTCGTTCATTGAATGCAATTACTAACCCTTCTACAAACTCGTACAAGCGTTTAGTTCCGCATTATGAAGCACCAATTATGCTTGCTTACTCAGCACGTAACCGTTCTGCTTCTATCCGTATTCCTTACGTTTCTAGCCCTAAAGGCAAACGTATTGAAGCTCGTTTCCCAGATCCAATGATGAACCCGTACTTAGGTTTTGCTGCATTGTTAATGGCTGGTCTTGATGGTATTCAAAACAAGATTCACCCAGGTGAAGCTGCTGACAAAAACTTGTACGATCTTCCTCCTGAAGAAGAAGCGAAAATCCCTACAGTTGCACACAGCCTTGATATGGCACTTGAAGCACTTCAAGCGGATCACGATTACCTTCTTAAAGGTGGCGTATTCACTAAAGAAATGCTTGATGCATATATCGAACTTAAGACTGAAGAAGTTCGTCGTTTGAACACGACTACTCACCCAGTTGAATTTGATATGTACTACAGCTTGTAATTCGTTCTCGAATTTCACTGTAAAAAACCCGCGCTTGTCGCGGGTTTTTTCTATATTGAGTTAATATAAGCAAAAGAGAATTGAGTTATTGTTATGGCGAAGCCACGTAAAAAGCATACAGGTTTTTTTCCTTGGAACGATCCTAAAGATCATGAGCAAGGTTTTAAATTGAACTTTTCTGAAGTGACTTATTTGGAGGTGGGTAGGACAGTGGAGGGATATAAGCAAGCGCAATTTATTGAGCTTAGAAATCCAGAATTAGCACTTGCATATAATTACCCTGAAACATTCTATTTGAGTGCTGAAGGATTTATTCTGCAAAAACTCCCAAATGGTCAATATGAAGTTATTGCTAAGTCAGATAATGCTTAAATGTGGCTTTTAAAACTAAGATTTAATCATAAGGATTTATTCTTCAAGATTAAATCTTTTTTAGGTTTTTGATTTTATTTAAGCGTTGCTGTGCTTTCCAATTAAATGCCCTTGATATTTCTTGTGTGCAATGCGTTTTTTACCTGCTAGGTACACTTGCAATTGAAAGTAAAAAGAGAAAAGCACAAGGTAATAAGCGCATATCAAGCTATCTAAGATATTTTATTGATCATATCGCATTTGAATAGATGAAAAGAGTGTAAAAAAGTAGTCTTATCTTTTGAAAGACAGAATATGTTCTACTATGTATATCAATAGAATCATATAATGATTTTTTAGATGGGTTTTAATATAAGAAGGCAGTGGAAATATGCGAAACAATCATGAATTTAATATACAGGATTCAAAAACTAATCCTGAGTTAAAAAAATGGTTGTATGCATCGGGTTCACTGACCCAGCAGCTCACCGATTTAGCAAATGGTCAGTTTCGTGTAGAACCAACACAAGAAAGTTTTGTACGTATGACACGTTTGGATGCAAAGTGGATGGATATGCCACATCAACATACATCATGGGTGCGTGAAAGCCTATTATTTGGCTCAGAAGAACAGCCATGGGTAAAAGCAAAAAGTATCTTTCCTATTTTAAGCCTACAAAAGAAAGCGCGAATTTTTCAACATATTGGTCGTAAACCAATCGGAATGTTTTTATTTGATCGAACAAATCCTAAATGTGAAAGACGAGTTATTTTGTTAGATGAAGGATGGACGCGTCAAAGTTGTTATACTTGGCATGATTGTAAATTTATTGTTCAAGAAACTTTTTTACCTGCCTTTGAGCAGTATATAAAGCAAGGTTAAGGGATATTTATGTCTGTCGCGCAACAGATCACTTGGCGTGAGCGCTTAGAAGCCTATTATTATTTGTGCCGTTTTGATAAGCCAATTGGTACAGAATTGGTGTTTTGGCCCACCATGTGGGCTTTATGGATAGCCAATCAAGGAATACCAAGTATTGGTATTTTAATTCCAATGATTTTGGGCACTATTTTTATGCGTGCAGCAGGATGTGCTATTAACGATTTTGCTGACCGAAAAGTTGATGCTCACGTAGAACGAACAAAAACACGTCCATTGGCAACAGGTATTATTAGCGCAAAAGAAGCAATTTATGTATTCTTGTTTTTGGTTGCAGCAAGTGCATGTATGTTGTTTTTCTTGCCTATAGAAACATTCTATTGCTCATTTGGCGCATTGTTCTTAGCCTTTATTTATCCATTTATGAAGCGCTATACACATTTGCCACAAGTCTTTTTAGGGGCTGCATTTTCGTGGTCTATTCCTATGGCATATACGGCTGTAGGGGCTGAATTAGGTTTAACCTGTTGGTTGCTTTATTTTGGTAATTTAGCTTGGACAGTGGCTTATGACACGCAATATGCCATTACAGACCGTGAATACGATTTAAAAATTGGGGTGAAATCTACCGCAATTTTATTTGGTAAATACGATATTGAAATTATTTCACTGCTTCAGTTACTTAGCATTGTTTTAATTGGCGCAGCTTTATATATTGAAAACTTACTTATTCCATTTGGTCTGATTGCTTTACTATGCGTAGCTGCCGATTTTATTTACCAATGGTCTAAAACTAAAGATAGAAATCCACAACTTTGCTTTTGGGCATTTAGACATAATAGATGGGTCGGGTTGATAATCTTTATTGGTATTGCTATCACTTTACTGTAAGCATTGTATAAGTACCATTTTTAAAATAAAAGCATTCTAAACAGGGTGCTTTTTTATTGAATCCTATTTTGTTTCAAGTATATTGAATGACCTTTTGTTCCTTGCATACTGGATTTTAAATGACGCAATCTACAAAGAAGCCAATTTCTAAAAAAATTTTATTTTTAGCAAGTTTAGGATTAATTATTCCTATATTTTTAGTTTCAATGGCATTTCTTGCGGCCAATAGTGATGCAAAGAATCAAGAAAAGTATAAACAGCAACGTGAAGAAATTATGAAAAAAGTGCAAGAAAGGGAAGCTAGAGAGCGTGCAGCTTCTGAAGCTTTAGCAACAAAGACAAATCCTTAATTTTATAAAATGTAGA
Organism: Acinetobacter sp. FY683; assembly: GCF_059515885.1. Classification (NCBI taxonomy): domain Bacteria; kingdom Pseudomonadati; phylum Pseudomonadota; class Gammaproteobacteria; order Moraxellales; family Moraxellaceae; genus Acinetobacter; species Acinetobacter sp. FY683. Next base: position 24,624 of record NZ_JCAKNA010000003.1, read on the forward strand.
TCTATATTTAAAAAGTGACTTATATGTCGCTTTTTTATTTTTAAATATTAAGTGTGATTTAAAATATCACGTCTTAAACTTTGTGGGCTCGGGATATCTGTATAGCGATATACTTGATAACCTGCTTGTAACAGCATTTCATCGCGTTCAGCATCTTCTTTTTCTTTACCTATATGTGTTGGGTCATCTAGTTCAATAATTGCAATGACTTGCATTTTCTTATCTAAAATTACAAAGTCGGTTACTTTTCGATTGAACTTGGCACGAACTTTTATATTTTGATGGGTGATTAGCGCACTAAATGCGACTTGTGCAAGAATATGATATTCAGGAAAGCTTTGATTGAGTCGATTAAACATCTTACTTTCAAAGTTGGTAATGACTGGGCGAGGGTAATACTTTTGCGTTGGTTTTACATAACGCTGAACAATGAGGATAAATAAAGCCAAAGAGGCGATACATCCTATAAGGAAGAAAGTAAATTGAATTGATTCGAACACGGCAGGATCTTTAAGCAATAAAAAACCCACTTCGTAATGAGTGGGTTTTTAGAATTTGGCTCTCCAACCTGGGCTCGAACCAGGGACCTGCGGATTAACAGTCCGTCGCTCTACCGACTGAGCTATTGGAGAATCTGAAACGAATTCTATGGGGCAAATGCTATTAGGTCAAGCATGAATTATAAAAAACATGCTGTTTTTCAATTGAATGTTTTAAAAATAGGCATATTGTAGATGTGGGAGTGCGAATTCTTATTTGAGAGGAGACTCAATATGGAAAATAATTTTTGTTTTATTTGGATAATTAGGGTTGTTTAATTGCCATTATGTCAAATAGGTTGCTATGAAACCCATCTTTTAAACTCATTAGCTATGAAATCATAAGCATCACTTTCTTTTTTCGAAGAAAATATTAGTTTCGGTTTATCCCTTGCGGTGTAATAAATACACCAATCAGTTTTATGTTTTAAAATACTAAAACATTCTGATTTCTTAATTTCATCAAAAGAGTAACTGCTGTGATGAATTCCTGGATGTTCTAGTCATTTAATAAGTTCATTTCTAGTCATTAGAATACTCTGAATTATTTAATTTGCCTAAAATCAACATAATAGACGTTAGACGAAATGCTTTTGTATTTTTGTATAAATCATAAAGTTATTGTGTATTAAAAATCCAAAGCATTTCCGATCGTACTTTTTTATTATCCATGTTTCATATATCTGAGAAATTTTAACTCGATTTAATAGCCTGAATGTAATACTCGCGTGGTTTGGTTGGATTTACTGTTCTACATTCATTAATGAGTTTTACCATGTCTTGCTGGTTTAAATTCGATGTTAATTTTTGCTGAATAGAAGTTAGTAGCGTTTTATGCTCAGTTTTTAAATCACGTGTGCATTGGTAAAGGCGTTCATACATTAGGGCAGAGGCTTGCTTATTATTTTCAGTTTTCTGCGAGCATTGAAAAATTGCAAAAATAACCGTAATTACAATTGACCATAAAATAAGAGATTTTAACCAAGGTGTGTCCATAAATTTTAATCATTCATTTTATTCATTATTTTTAAGATAGCGAAAAAACATGAAATGAACAATATACAGAGTTGTTGTGAGAAAAGTACCTAAATATAGAGATATAAAAAAGCCCAAGTCATCATGCTTGGGCTTTTTAGAATCTTGGCTCTTCCACCTGGGCTCGAACCAGGGACCTGCGGATTAACAGTCCGTCGCTCTACCGACTGAGCTATGGAAGAATAGATGGCTCTCCAACCTGGGCTCGAACCAGGGACCTGCGGATTAACAGTCCGTCGCTCTACCGACTGAGCTATTGGAGAATCTGATGCGGATTTTAGAGATGAAATGACAAGTCGTCAACCTGATAATGTAAAGAAATGAATTGTTTGCTTTATAAGTATTCGTTTATTGCTTAAAAAATAAAAAATCACCCAAATTGGGTGATTTTTTACACTAAAAATAAGAAATATTTAAATCTTATTTTTCAACGCCAGCAGCAAGACCTGCATATTTAGCGTTTGCATAATCCCAGTTTACAAGGCTTTCTAAGAAAGTTTTGATGTAGACAGGACGTGCGTTACGGAAATCGATGTAGTAAGCATGTTCCCAAACGTCAATTGTTAATACAGCAACTTTACCGTGAGCAAGTGGAGTATCCGCATTTGAAGTTTTAAGAATAGAAAGGTTGCCGTTTACTTCGTCAGCAACTAACCAAGCCCAACCTGAACCGAATTGAGTTGTTGCAGCAGCAGCAAACTCTTCAGCAAATTTTTCGTATGAACCGAAAGCTTCATCAATTTTAGCAGCTAAAGCGCCAGTTGCAGCACCACCGCCATTTTTAGCCATACAGTTCCAGTAGAACGTGTGGTTCCAAACTTGAGCAGCATTGTTGAAAACACCTGCTTTAGAAGCATCGCCAGCAGTAGCAGTGATGATTTCTTCTAAAGACTTACCTTCAAGGTCAGTACCTTTAACTAAGTTGTTTAAGTTAACAACATAAGTATTGTGGTGTTTGTCATGATGGAATTCTAAAGTTTCTTTGCTGATATGAGGAGCAAGATCTTCGTAACCATAAGGTAATGCTGGTAAAGTAATCGTAGTCATTTTTCAATTCCTTGCATTTTGCTGGGTTTTGACAGTTAGTGGTCTTATTGTAATAGATTCTTAGCTAAAATTGCGCATTGAGTACTAATAACAATAGCGAATAAAGCATAAATATATTTGAATAAGGATCGGGGGCTTGTAAAATTATTTGATAATCGTGCTTATTAAATTGGGTTATTCAATTCAAAATAGCTAAATTCGATATCAAATTGATCTGAAATTGCCTTTCCTAAACGTTGAACACCATAGCGCTCTGTAGCATGATGTCCGCAAGCATAGTAATGGACATTTAACTCTTTTGCTTCATAAAAAGTACGTTCACTCACTTCACCAGAAATGAATGCATCGCAGCCTTGTTCATAAGCTTTAGTAATATAGTCTTGTGCAGCACCTGTACAGAAACCCACTTTTTGGATGGTATTTCGTTCCGCATTTAGATGAATAGTATCGAACCCTAAACGCTCTGTTAAAAAGTTTTTAAAGCCTTCAGGTGTCATTGCTTGCTGTAAGTAGCCAATATTACCTATAGGATGGCGTTCGCTAGGATCAAGTTGTTCAATATTTTCTAGTTCAAGAATTTCTGCAATAGCTGCATTATTTCCTAAAGTGGGGTGTGAATCTAAAGGTAGATGATAGCCAACTAAAGAAATATCATTTTTAATTAAACTACGAATACGATTGCCGCGCATTCCTGTAATTGGATAAGCTTCACCTTTCCAAAAATAGCCATGATGTACTAAAAGCAAATCGGCTTTTTGAGCAATTGCAGCATCAATTGCATCTTGAGATGCAGTTACTGCACATAAAATTTTCTTTACTTCTTGAGCCCCTTCAATTTGAAGGCCGTTTGGTGCGTAATCTTTAAACTCAGAAGATTTTAAGGTGTTATTGCACCACTCAATAATGTCATTCAGCTTTGCCATAAGTTTATAACGCCTTAAAAATACATAATGTTCAACATACATTTTAAATTGTAACTAAAGCAAGACAAAACTATTGGGCTTTTTTATGTATCTAATTGTGTTTCGTCTTACAATAGGGCATAAATTACTTTAGTCATCAACGAATTAAAATATTTAAGAGGACAAAATCGTGCGCCGTACCTTTACTTGGTTACCATGGGTGTTACTTGTTGTTGTCATTTTGGGCTTTTTGGGTTGGCAGATTATGCAAAAACCAAAAGCACCTGTCGCTGCTGATGGGGTAAAAATGCCGGCAGAAAAAGTAGAACCACTGATTAATACAACACGTACGGGTGGTGTGGTTTCATATAATGCGGCAGTGAAAGTTGCTGCACCTGCAGTTGTAAATATTTTTACAACACAGAAAGTGAAACAGATCAATCATCCATTATTAGATGATCCTGCATTTCGTGAATTTTTTGGTAATGAATTACCCGATCAGCTTAAAGAAGGTTCTAATGAAAACAGTTTAGGATCGGGCGTTATTGTTCGTAAAGATGGTTATATTTTAACGAATAATCATGTGATATCTCAGGCTGATCAAATAGTTGTTGCATTACATGATGGTCGCCGTGCAATTGCTAAAGTCATTGGAACAGATCCTGAAACAGATTTAGCAGTCATTAAAATTGAATTAGATGATTTACCTGTATTGCCATTTAAATTAAGTGGTAACGAGGTAGGCGATGTTGTTCTCGCTATTGGTAATCCGTTTGGTGTAGGGCAAACCGTGACTCAAGGTATTATTTCTGCGACAGGTCGTTCAGATTTGGGCATTAATACTTACGAAGACTTTATTCAAACGGATGCAGCAATTAACCCTGGTAATTCAGGTGGTGCTTTAATTGATGTGGCGGGTAATTTAATTGGTGTAAATACTGCAATTTTTTCGCAATCTGGTGGTTCTATGGGGATTGGTTTTTCTATTCCCGCGAAAATTTGCCAACAAATTTTAAACTCGATTCTAAAAGATGGTCGTGTGGTTCGTGGTTGGTTGGGTATTAGTTTACTACCATCTCAGCCAGACGATATTTTGGTCTCTGAGCAAAAAGGTGTTGTTGTTGCCGATGTTTTAAGAGATGGACCGGCGGCGAGAGCTGGATTAAAACGTGGTGATATCATTATGAGTGTGAATGATGAAGCAATAACAACACCTTCGCATTTAATTAATTATGTTGCTCTTCAAGATCCAGCTAGTACGGTTTCAGTGGTTGTGCAACGTGGAGGGGAAAATATAACTTTATCTGTCGTGATTGGTGAGCGTAAATCACAAAATAGTAAAGATAAGCAGTTTATTCCACTTCCAAAACAGTAAATATTTTAAATCTCTATATTTGAATTTTAAAAAAGCTCCTAAGGGAGCTTTTTTATTAAAAGTGCAGAACAAAATAAGAAGGATTAGGTAATACGAAAAATTGGATTGATTGGTGGTATGAGTTGGGAATCATCAGACTTGTATTATCAAAAAATAAACAGATTAGTAAGTGATCGGTTAGGTGGTTTAAATTCGGCACACTTAATTTTATATAGTGTGAATTTTCAAGAAATTGAATGTATGCAATCACAAGATCAATGGGAGAAAGCGGGAGATTACTTAAAGAAAATTGCTCAAAAATTAGAATATATAGATGTGGATGCAATTGCTTTATGTACAAATACAATGCATTTGGTTGCCAGTGAAATATCGAATAATATTTCTATTCCATTTTTACATATTGCCGATGCTGTAGCAGATCAAATTAATAGTGTGGGTAAAAATAAGGTTTTATTGCTTGGTACTAAATTTACAATGCAAAAAGATTTTTATAAAAAGATGCTGAACTTAAAGGGGATTGATGTTGTCGTACCTCATTTACATCAGCAAGAAATAGTACATTCAATTATTTATGATGAGTTATGTCTAGGTCGAATATTGGAAGAATCGAAACAACAATATATTTCAATTATTAATGACTTTATTGAAGATGGGGTGCAGGGTGTTGTTTTAGGTTGTACTGAAATTGGCATGTTGTTGTCAAACGATGATGTATCTGTCCCTCTTTTTGATTCAACAGAAATACATGTCAATACAATAGTAGATTTCATGATAAATAGTAAATAAAAAAGCGAGCCCTAAAGCTCGCTTTTCAAAAGTTAATTTTATGAATTAACTTTCTTGTTGAATGCCTGCAACCAACCATTCTTCAGTTGAACCAGCAGGTTTTACAAAATGCCAAACTTCAGCAAATGGTTGTGGCAAGCTATTTAAATCTTCGCTTACAGTACCTGTGAAACGAACACTTACAACATGTTGTCCATTTTCAGTTGCAGAATCTGTCACCATTGCATTTAAGTTAGAAAACTCAGCTACATCTTGATCTTGGTTTGCCATAATGTCGTTATACATAGACTGGTAAAGATCAGGTGTTAAGTAGCGTTGAATTTCTGCGATATTGCTTGCTGTATTCATTGACTGAATATGGTTAAAACGCTGACGAGCAACACGTAAGAATGTTGCAGGTTCTGTACCATCAGGCAATTGACTACCACTATTTGTATACGCAGCACCAAATGGAGCATTATTTGTTGGCGCAGAACCACCTACGTTTTGACCAAAAATATTGCTGTTGTCATTTGATGGACGACCAGTAGATGGTGCTTGACCAAACGGTGCGTTGTTTGCACCGCTATTTGGTGCATACGGGTTGTTAGTTGCTAATTTTTTTTTTGCGCCCATCTTACGGAAAACGAAGAAGGCAGCAGCTGCAGCAAGTAGGATCCAAATCCAACTTGGAATGCCACCTTTTTCCTCTTCTTGTTGAGGAGCTACTTGAGCTTCAGAGGCAGCAGGAGCTTTATCATCTGCTAAAGCATTTGCAGCAACTGCACCAATTGCAGCACCAGCAACACCCGCTGCAACCATGCCACCAACACCTGGGCCTGATTTAGCAGGAGCAGTCGCTGGAGCAGCAGGCTGTTGAGCAGGAGTCGCTTGACGAGGTTGTTGGTAAGACTGAGAAGGCGCTGCTTGGCGGCTCATGCCATGACTTTTACCGCCACCTGCACGTTTTGCTTCTGCTGCTAAAGGTGCTACCAATAAAGCTGCTGTTAAAAAACCAGCAATCAAACCACGCTGTCGAACTTCCATTAAAGTTTCCTAATAAAATAATAAGTAATACATCTCTATTTATGCAGTCATTTTAGATGTTTTTCAACAATTAAAATCGAATAATTTTTAGATTGTTTGTAATTTAATCAATGTGGGTTTTACTCATCGTTTAAATTGATCGCTTCGGTAAGTGCTTCATGTAAGCGTGCAACCGAGATAACTTGTACACCAGGAATTGGTTTTTGTGGTGCATTACCTCTTGGTAAAATAATATATTTGAAGCCATGTTTTACTGCTTCTTTTAAGCGCTCTTGTCCATTTGGTACGGGTCTGATTTCACCCGATAATCCAACCTCACCAAATACAGCTAGTTGCTGAGGTAGTGCTTTTCCTCGCAAGCTTGATGCACATGCCAATAAAACGGCTAAGTCCGAGCCTGTTTCGGTAATTTTTAAACCACCAACCACGTTTACATAAACATCTTGTCCTGAGGTTTGCACACCGCCATGGCGATGCATCACTGCAAGTAGCATATTAAGACGGTTTTGTTCTAGACCGAGGGCAACTCGTCTTGGTTGACCGTGAGCATCATCAACTAAGGCTTGAACTTCAACCAAAAGAGGGCGAGTACCTTCACGGCTAATCATAACAATAGAGCCTGGAATGGCTTCATCATAACGACTTAAGAAAATGGCAGAAGGATTTGCAACCTCTTTAAGCCCTTTGTCTGTCATGCCAAAAACACCAAGTTCGTTTACGGCTCCAAAACGGTTTTTCACAGCACGAATCATACGGTAACGAGAATCCGACTGACCTTCAAAATATAAAACGCAATCGACCATGTGTTCCAAAACACGAGGTCCTGCAAGTGAGCCTTCTTTGGTTACATGACCCACAATAAATAAGGCTGTACCACTGTTTTTTGCAAAGCGCGTTAAAATTGCCGCAGACTCACGAATTTGAGATACACCGCCCGGAGCAGATTGTAAGGTTTCTGTATATAGCGTTTGAATAGAATCTAGAATGGCAACAGCAGGGCGTTCATGTGCTAAAACATCACAAATACGTTCAACACAAGTTTCAGCCATAACGCGAAGTCTATCTGTTGGTAAGTCTAAACGATTTGCACGTAAAGCGACTTGAGATAAAGATTCTTCACCTGTGACATATAAAGCTGAATTTTTTGCTGCTGCCATATAGGTTGCAGTTTGTAAAAGAATGGTCGATTTACCAATACCGGGGTCACCACCAATCAAAACGACAGAGCCTGTGACTAAACCACCACCTAATACTCGGTCAAATTCGCTAATACCTGTGGCTAAACGTGATTCATGAGAAACCGTAATTTGATTTAATGTAGTAACATTTGCTGCCTGACCAGCATAACCGCCACCCATTTTAGCTTGAGCTCGATGCGTAACAGCAGGTGCAATGCTTACTTCAGTTAAGCAATTCCATTCTCCACAGTCTGAACATTGACCTGCCCATTTAGGATGATCTGTACCACATTGCTCACAACGATAAACACTTTTCGCTTTTGCCATAATGAAGAAAATTATTGTTCGAAATTATTGAACAGCATAGCGGTGAATAGGGTTTAAAACCAAGTGTTTCGCATGAAAAAGTATCGATTTACGACAAGCTTTGACGTTTAAATAAAATTGATCTGACATTAAATGCTTGTCACGCTCTATAATAGATACATCTTTATTTTGAAATGGAATACATCATGCCGCAATTGATGCAACATATTGATGCGATTGCACGCGAAAAAAATCGTGATGTACTTTTTGTACATTTTGAAAATTATGAAGAAAATGATCAAAATCTAGATTCACAGCGTCAAAATGTACTCAATTGGTTAGAGCAAAATAATATTGAATATACTCCGTGTATGGGGTTTGAAGAAGAAGGCTTAATTGATAGCTATTTAGGCGATATATATATAGATGTTCCATTTGATTTGGAAAATGCACAATATCAAATTTTGAGTGATTACTTAGAAGATGAAGACGGTGAAATGAAAATTGAAGGTGTTTATTTCTTTGTACTGTATTTAGAAACAGCAATTGAAATTGAAGCGGAACGTGTCATGGCTCGTGATGATACTAGCTTTGAAGATGATACTTGGAATGGCACACCGTCATAAAATGAAAAGCGAGTATAAAAAAGCCACCTTTAGGTGGCTTTTTTATACGTAAATTTATTTTTAAAGTTAGTACAACTCGCCTGATTTGCGTTTTGCAATAAAATCTTTAGATTCTTTAGCAATAATACCTGAAAGTAATAATAATGCGATTAAGTTAGGTACAGCCATTAAACCGTTAAATGTATCTGCGAATAACCAAACAAGGTCTAGTGTCGCGACACAGCCAATAAATACAGAAATGATGTAGATAATACGATATAGCAATACAAATTTTTCACCGAGAAGGTAACTACAGCATTTTTCGCCATAATAACTCCAACCGAGAATAGTTGAATAAGCGAAGAAAATAATACCTAAAGTAACGATCCAACCACCAACACCAGGTAATAGTTTATCAAATGCTGAAATGGTAAGTACGGCACCTGTTTGACCATCAAATGAATTTCCAGCCATGATGTAGCCCATGACAAGTACAATACCTGTAATAGAACATACGATAATCGTATCAATGAATGTACCTGTCATAGATACTAAGCCTTGACGCGCAGGATGGTCAGTTTTTGCAGCGGCAGCAGCAATAGGTGCAGAACCCATACCTGCTTCGTTAGAGAATACACCACGTGCAACACCGTAACGAATAGCAGCTCCAATTGCACCACCAACAGCAGCTTCACCCGTAAACGCGTATGTGAAAATCATTTCTAGTGCAGGCATAACCAATTCTAGGTTGTTTAAAATGATAATTAAACCACCAGCAACATAACCAATTGCCATCACAGGGACAATAACAGAAGATGCTTTAGAAATGCTTTTGATCCCACCTAAAATCACTAATGCTGAAAAAGCAGTAATCACAATTCCTGTAATCCACGTTTCAACGCCCATACTATTTTCAACAGCAAGCGCTACTGTATTAGATTGAACCGAGCTCCCAATACCAAATGATGCAAGCGTACCAAATAAAGCGAATAATACAGCCATCCATTTCCACTTTGTACCGAGACCACGCTCGATATAGTACATTGGACCACCGTTCATTTGCCCACTTTCATTTTTGACACGATATTTAACAGCTAAAACACCTTCGCCGTATTTCGTTGCCATACCAAATAATGCAGTCATCCACATCCAGAAAACAGCACCAGGTCCACCTAGTACGCAAGCTGTAGCAACACCTGCAATATTACCCGTACCAATGGTTGCTGAAAGCGCTGTCATTAGTGATGCAAACTGCGAAATATCCCCAGGTTCATTTTTATTTGGATGCTTTCCAAATACTTGTTTGAATGCTAAAGGAAGCATTCTAAATTGCCAAAAGAGTAGACGGAAGGTTAAAAACACACCTGTACCAACAATGAGTACGAGCATGTAAGGACCCCAAACCCATCCACTTAATGTTTCCATAATTGATTGTAAATTTTGCATAAATATTTTCTTTTCATCCTGATTATTCGTTATTTGAATTAAGCAATTGCTATGCCATTTTTTTGAAATTTATTTATGTCGTATGAGATGGTAATGAACCACAACATACCTGTTTATTTTGTACACAAAAATGGGTTTGTTACAATAAGTAAATCAACAAAAAATAAATATACACGTTGTATTAATCACTAAAAAAAGCAAATAAGTAAAATAAATCAATATTTACGATTATTAAGGAAATACTGATCGTAGGACGTTTTCTTTTGCATTATTTAAAATTTAAGTTAATTTTAGTTGGTTATATTAAAGGTGAATTAAAAAATGTCAGAGCAAAAAATAAATTCGCCAACGGAAGATGGTGATTTAAAAAGAAGCTTGTCGAATCGACATTTGCAGTTGATTGCGATTGGCGGAGCCATAGGGACAGGGCTTTTCATGGGCTCAGGGAAAACAATTAGTCTTGCTGGACCGTCCATTTTATTTATTTATATGATTATCGGTTTCATGGTTTTTCTTGTAATGCGTGCATTGGGAGAATTGCTATTATCTAATCTTCAATATAAATCATTTATTGATTTCTCAACCGATTTAATTGGTCCATGGGCTGGTTATTTTGTAGGTTGGACGTATTGGTTGTGCTGGATCACAATTGGTATCGCAGACTTATCAGCCATTATTTATTATTTACAATTCTTTAATGGAGGAGTGTCATTCTCACCATTAGAAGGCGTATTGATTAGTGTTGCCTCAATTTCGTTCATTATGTGTTTGAACTTAGCAACGGTAAAATTATTTGGTGAAATGGAGTTCTGGTTTGCAATGGTGAAAATCATTGCAATTTTGGTACTTATTGCCGTTGGTGGATGGATGATCTTTACAGGTTTTACATCTACTTCAGGTCAAGTCGCATCATTAACTCATTTATGGAGTCATGGTGGGATGTTCCCAACAGGTTTAACAGGCTTTTTAGCAGGCTTCCAAATTGCAATTTTTGCATTTGTGGGTGTTGAGTTAGTGGGTACAACCGCAGCAGAAACGAAAGATCCTGAAAAGAACTTACCAAAAGCAGTGAATTCAATTCCAATTCGTATCATTATTTTCTATGTATTGGCATTGGTTGTGGTAATGGCTGTTACACCATGGAATAAGATTGATCCGTCAATCAGCCCATTTGTAAACTTATTTAGCCAAGCAGGTATTGCTGCTGCAGCTATTATTATGAACTTTGTTGTTCTGTCATCGGTAATGTCATCAATGAATAGCGGTGTATTTTCTACAAGCCGTATGCTCTTTGGTTTATCTCGTGAAGAGCAAGCTCCAAAGTCATTGGGCAAATTGAATAAGCGCGCTGTTCCTGCAAATGCATTGTATTTTTCAACTGTGTGTTTATTTGCTGGTGCTGCATTACAGTATTTTGTTCCAAACACAGTGTTGGCATTTACACTTGCAACAACATTATCGACCATCTTATTCATTTGTGTATGGCTTATGATTATTTGGAGTTATGTGGTTTATTACAAAACTCGTCCTGAGCTTCATGCAAAATCAACATTTAAATTACCTGGTGGTTTATTTACGTGTGCGGTTGTTGCAATTTTCTTTATTTGTACTATTGGTATTCTTGCACTTGAGGCAGATACACGCCAAGCGTTAATGGTGAGTCCTATTTGGTTCATTATTTTGGTTATTGGATATTTTGGTTTCTATAAGCCAAAACATAAATAAAGTTTAAATTTTTAGCAAAAACGTCAGTTATTTACTGGCGTTTTTTTATTTCAGAGGCTAATCTTTTGCGTTTAGTGCTTTGGTCATGAAAGTGATCACGGTATACTTTGTTAAAATTAATGGATAGGTGGTCAGATGCGTTTAGTCATTTGCGGCATCGGTATTTTAGTTACAAGTTACGCACTCGTAGGCTGTGGTCAATCTGGCGCATTACAGTTAGCCAAAGATGAGAATTATGATAAGCGTGCACAGTATTTACTTTATTCAGATTCTAAATCTGTAGAAAAGCAAAAAGAACAAGCTACAGCACCTGTACAGCAACAATTTGCTGCACCATCAAGTTCTGAGACACAGACACCTTAACTCGATCAACGCAAGGATACATTCATGAGTTTCACCCGCATTAATGGGGTATTGCATGCAGAGCAATGTTCATTACAAACGCTTGCACAGCAATTCGGCACGCCACTTTATGTTTATTCAAAAGCAACCTTTGAAAAGCATTTTTTAGATATGGATCGTGCTTTTAGCTTTATCGATCATCAAATATGTTTCGCGGTAAAGTCAAACTCTAATATTGCGGTATTGAATGTATTAGCCAAGCTTGGAGCAGGTTTTGATATTGTGACAGGTGGCGAGCTTGCACGTGTATTAAAAGCTGGTGGCGATGCATCTAAAATTGTGTTTTCTGGTTTAGGTAAAACTGAAGCAGATATCAAAAAAGCATTGGAAGTTGGTATTGCATGTTTCAATGTTGAGTCTTATGCAGAGCTTGATCGTATTCAAAAGGTTGCTGCCGAACTAGGTAAAAAAGCACCTATTTCTTTGCGTGTAAACCCTGATGTGGATGCAAAAACACATCCTTATATTTCTACAGGTTTAAAAGAAAATAAGTTTGGTATTCCTTCAGATACAGTATTTGAAACTTACCAGTATGCAACATCTTTACCAAATTTAGATGTTGTGGGAATCGATTGTCATATTGGTTCACAGCTTACTGAAACTCAGCCTTTTGTTGATGCTTTAGATCGTGTCATTGTTATGATCGATAAGCTAAAAGAAATGGGTATTACACTTAAACACATCGATATTGGTGGTGGTTTAGGTGTGACTTATAAAGATGAAGTGCCGCCTACAGTTGAAGAATATGCTAATGCACTTAAACCAGCTTTAGAAAAGTTAGGCTTAAAAGTGTATATGGAACCTGGGCGTAGCATTTCTGCAAATGCAGGTGCATTAGTTACCAAAGTTGATTTATTAAAACCAACAAATCATCGCAACTTTGCCATTATTGATGCTGCAATGAATGACTTAATACGTCCTGCGCTATATGAAGCATGGATGGACATTCAAGAAGTAACGCCACGTACAGATGTTGAGGTAAAAGAGTGGGATGTGGTTGGTGCAATTTGTGAAACAGGCGATTTCTTGGGTAAAGAACGCCAGTTAGCACTAAAAGAAAATGATGTATTGGCTGTGCTTGGCGCAGGTGCATACGGTTTTGTAATGAGTTCAAATTACAATAGCCGTGGTCGTGCTGCTGAAGTAATGGTTAATGGTGAAAATGCACATTTGATTCGTGAACGCGAAACCATTGAATCATTGTGGGAAAATGAGCGCTTATTGCCTTAAGGAGTAATTTTAGATGTTATTAGAATTTACCAAAATGCATGGTTTAGGCAATGATTTCATGGTGGTTGATCTCATTAGTCAAAAAGCGTTTTTAGATACACTCACAATTCAACGTTTGGCAGATCGTAACTTTGGTATTGGTTTTGACCAGTTACTTATTGTTGAACCACCAGATGTACCAAATGCAGATTTTAAATATCGTATTTTTAATGCAGATGGTTCTGAAGTTGAGCAATGTGGTAATGGTGTACGCTGTTTTGCACGTTTTGTTCATGAGCGTAAACTTACGACAAAAACCAAAATTAAAGTGCAAACGAAAGCTGGTATTGTGGAGCCTGAACTTGGTCAAAATGGCTGGGTACGTGTAAACATGGGCTATCCTAAATTTTTGCCACAAGAAATTCCGTTTATTGCGGAAGAACCAGAAAATCTTTATGACATTGATTTAGCAAATGATGAAAAGCTAACAATAGATGTTGTGAATATGGGTAACCCACATGCAGTAACGGTTGTGCCAAATGTACTTACAGCCGATGTTGCTAAAATTGGACCACAAGTAGAATCTCATGAACGCTTTCCACAGCGTGTAAATGCAGGTTTTATGCAAATTATTGATGAAAAGCATGCACGTTTACGTGTGTTTGAGCGTGGTGTGGGTGAAACACTTGCTTGTGGTACAGGTGCGTGTGCAGCTGCTATTTCAGGCATGCGCCGTGGTTTGTTAGCAAGTTCTGTGGAAATTGAATTGGCAGGTGGTAAGCTTTTAATTGAATGGAAAGAAGGTGATGTTGTTTGGATGACAGGTCCAACAGCAACAGTTTTTGAAGGGCGTTTAGATTTACGCTATTTCCAGTCTTAAGAATAAGCGACAAAAAAGCCCTAATGTATTAGGGCTTTTTTGTGAATGAAATAAATGTTGAATTGATATAAATTTGCTACACTCAGTTTTTATATGGAATCAGACGGTATATGGAGGATGTTTAGGTGCAACAGCAATCCATGCAACTACTGTCTATGTGGCTAAAAGAACGTGAAATTCAAAATCAGTCTAAACATACTTTACAGGCATATTTTCGAGATGTTTCTGACTTTTTAAATTATTGTGAACATCAAAAATTAGAATTAAATAATATAGAAACAACCGATTTGCGTAGTTACTTAGCAAATAAAGTAGAACAACACCAATTAAGCTCAAGTAGTTTGCAGCGTATGCTTTCATCTATTCGCCAATTTATGAAATGGGCAGAGCAAGGACAGTATTTGGCTTTTAACGCAACAGATGATTTTCAGTTGAAACGCCAGCCAAGACCACTACCTGGCATGATTGATATTGAAACAATTAATCAAATTTTAGATCAACCAGAGCCTGAATCTGAAGTGCAAAAGCAGTTGTGGATTCGAGATAAAGCAATTTTAGAGTTGTTATATTCAAGTGGTTTACGTTTGGCAGAGGTTCAAGGACTAACTATCCGAGATGTCGATTTTAATCGTCAATTACTCAGAATTACAGGTAAGGGCAATAAGACCCGTGTTGTTCCATTTGGAGAGAAAGCAAAAACAGCTGTTATGCAATGGTTACAGTTGTATCCATCGTGGCATGGTGATTTTGTACCTGAGGCGAATATTTTTATTACTCAAAAAGGAAATCCTTTAGGGGTAAGGCAAATTGAAAATCGAGTAAAGTTTCAAGCGCAACGAGCAGGTGTTAATGTAGATTTGCATCCGCATTTGTTAAGACATTGTTTTGCTAGTCATATGTTGTCAAACAGTGGAGATTTACGTGCCGTACAAGAAATGTTGGGGCATAGTAATTTAACGACAACACAAATATATACTCATGTCGATTTTGATCATTTGGCACAAGTTTACGACCAAGCACATCCTCGGGCACAAGTAAAAAAATAGTAACAATTCAAAAACGTTGAATAATGCTGTTGCAATAAAATTAATGCTATTGTTTATCAAGATAAAAGATGACTTTTTGAACTAACGTAGAATAAAAAGAAGTCAATTTTTGATGTATAAGATTAGTGTATAAGTGAAGGTGGCTGTATAAAACATGAAAAGGTTTTTTCGTTCCATTGGATGTATTAATAAGCAATTGTTTTTAAACAAGGTATAAAAATGATTTTAGACGTTCAAGAAAAATATGATCAATTATCTTTAGTACAAAAAGAGATTTTTGCTGGCTATGGCTTACGTCAAGTGAAGCATTTTGTGGAAATTAGTTTACCTAAAATTGAAGCTGTATTGCCTCAAGGTGCACATGTTCAGGGAATTAATGCAGAGGGAAAAGTGCAAGCCATTAATCCTACAACACAACAAACATATTTGTGGATTTCAGATTTACAGTGGCAAGAGCGCCCGATTGCAACTGTAAATATCGACTTAAAAGAAGATGCAATTGCTGTGTGGGAAATTTTTGGTTTAGAGCAGTATGAATTAATAGATTTAAGTCATGTACATCGTGATTTTTTAGATTCTGTTTCAGCTTAGCCTTTAAGTTTGAAGTAAAAAAGCATAGTTTTAACTATGCTTTTTTATATTGGTTAAATTAAAAGTTCACTAGAGGTCATCGAGTGGTAGTTGAGTGCTTTGCTTAATAATCTGACTAGGCAAATCTGTTTTTACACTCGTAATGCCATTTTTTTTGGTTAAATGAGTAGACTGAAATTTACGATAACTTTCTAAATCGGGGACAATGACTTTTAGCATCGCATCACATTCACCTAAAATAATATAGCACTCCATAACTTGAGGAAGCTCTTTCATTGCTTCAATAAAAGTATCAATAGTTTCAGCATCTTGACCAACGAGCCAGATTCGAGAAAATAAAATTAACTTAAAACCAATTTTGTGCTGATCAACAATGGTGGTGTAACGCTCAATGACACCAGCTTCTTCGAGTAGCTTAACTCGACGTAGACATGACGAAGGTGATAAGCCAATTTCTTTAGCTAAATCGTTATTTTGAATACGCCCATTTTTTTGTAGCTCATAAATGATACATTTATCGATTCGATCTAGTTTTACTGAAATAGACTTAGATATAATTCTCATAAATTAGAATATAATTCGAAAAATAATATTAATTATAGAATATTTGAAATCCTATTTTAAAGCTTTTCGCAGATACTACTTCAACTTTCAGACAAATGAGAAAGGAAAAGGATATGTCTGTATTTGCATTGTTTGCCTTAACGGTAATTCCACTTATTTTCACACCAGGACCAGATATGCTTTTTATCCTGTCACAAGTGATGGGTAAGGATGCAAAAGCAGGTATGATGGCAACTGTAGGTGTATGTTCGGGTTATTTGGTTCACTCCGTTTTAGTTGCTTTAGGAATTGCAGCCATTATTGTTTCATTTCCAATTTTATTTGAAACGATCCGCTGGCTAGGAATTGCTTACCTTTTATATTTAGCTGCAAGTTTATTGAAGTCTGTATTTAGCAGTAAAAAACTAAAAATTGAGAAAAAGAGTGCATCTAATCCAATTAAAAAAGGTTTTTTTACTGCATTATTGAACCCAAAAGGTATGCTGATTTATTTTGCGATTTTGCCGCAATTTATCAATAAAACAGGTGATACAGTAAGTCAGGGTTTAATTTTATCGTTTATTTTTATTGGCTTAATTTTTGTTGTGTATTGTACGTTAAGTATTGTATTTGCCAAAATTACGCAAAAAACACATATAGATGAACGTAAGCAGAAAATCATTGATGGAACATCAGGTGGACTGTTGGCAGCCGCTGCGACATGGTTAATTATTAATTAATAGTGTTTAAATGAATAAGCAGGAAGCACATCTTATTGATGTGCTTTTTTATTTATATAAGTAAATAGCTATGGACTAAAAATCTAAATTGTTTAATGAGTTAGATGGGTACAAAGTTTTCTAGACAAATAAATAATTTGAGATTGGTTGATCGCTTTGTATTTTTTGCCAAGACATTAGTATAAAAGGGACTTAAATAGAGCATCTTTTCTTATTTGCCAAAATCAGTAGTTTTGATGAGATAAATCAAATAAAAATATAATATAAATCAATGGTTAAAAAATAACTAAATTTCCCATTTAAAGTTTTAAAATAGCATCAAAATAAAAATGTGAACGCATCGTTCAAGGAAATTTACGCATTTTTACAGGTGTTTATTGAATTGTGACTTGACCGAAATGCCATACACATTGCAAGATAGGACACCTAAAAAATTTAAGTGAAGAATTACAATATTCTTCTCAACATTTACATTTGCTAAAACAGCCGAGGATTACATGAAGGCTCTTGTTGCTGTAAAACGTGTGGTTGATGCCAACGTTAAAGTTCGCGTTAAACCGGACAATAGTGGGGTTGACCTTACTAACGTTAAAATGTCAATTAACCCATTCTGTGAAATCGCAGTGGAAGAAGCGGTTCGTTTAAAAGAAAAGGGAACTGTTTCAGAAATCATTGTTGTTTCTATTGGTCCTAAAGAAGCTCAAGAACAAATCCGTTCAGCGATGGCACTTGGTGCTGACCGCGGTATCTTAGTTGAAGCTGATGACAGCCAACTAGGTGCTCTTGAAATTGCTAAAATTCTTAAAGGTGTTGTAGACGCTGAACAACCTCAGTTGATTCTTCTTGGTAAGCAAGCAATTGATGATGACTCTAACCAAGTTGGTCAAATGCTTGGTGCGATTCTTGGTGCAGGTCAAGGTACTTTCGCATCAGAAGTTAAAGTTGAAGGCGATAAAGTACAAGTTACTCGTGAAATTGACGGTGGTTTACAAACTGTTGAGCTTGCACTTCCTGCAATCATCACAACTGACTTGCGTTTGAATGAGCCACGTTATGCTGCTCTTCCAAACATCATGAAAGCACGTAAAAAGCCACTTGATACTAAAACTCCTGCAGACTTTGGTGTTACAGCTACAACTAAGCTTAAAACAGTTAAAGTTGAAGCTCCTGCAGAACGTAAAGCTGGTGTACAAGTTAAATCTGTAGATGAACTTGTTGAAAAATTGAAAAATGAAGCGAAAGTGATCTAATACAGAAGGATAAAAATCATGAGTATTTTAGTTATCGCTGAGCACGACAACAAAGCACTTAATGGTGCAACTCTAAACGTTGTTGCTGCTGCGCAAAAAATTGGTGGTGATATCACTGTATTAGTTGCAGGTTCTGGCGCTCAAGCAGTTGCTGATCAAGCAGCTAAAGTTGCTGGTGTAAGCAAAGTTTTACTTGCTGATGATGCTGCTTATGCAAATCAATTGGCTGAAAACGTAGCTAAATTAGTTGCTGAAGTAGGTAAAGGTTATACACATATCCTTGCTGCTTCTACAACCACAGGTAAAAACGTACTTCCACGTGCAGCTGCACTTCTTGATGTAAGTATGATTACTGATGTAATTGCTGTTGATGGTGCTAAAACTTTCAAACGCCCTATTTATGCAGGTAATGCAATTGCAACTGTAGAATCTGGCGAAGCAATTGTTGTAGCTACTGTTCGTGGTACTGCTTTTGATGCGGTTGCTGCTGAAGGTGGTTCAGCAACTGTTGAAGCAGTAGCATCTCAAGGTGATGCTGGTATTTCTAAGTTCGTTTCTGAAGAAATCGTAAAATCAGAACGTCCAGAATTAACTGCAGCTCGTATTGTTGTTTCTGGTGGTCGTGGTGTAGGTTCAGGTGAAAACTATCACGCTGTACTTGACCCATTGGCAGATAAGTTAGGCGCTGCACAAGGTGCTTCACGTGCTGCGGTTGATGCTGGTTTTGTGCCAAATGATATGCAAGTAGGTCAAACAGGTAAAATTGTTGCACCTGACTTATACATCGCTGTAGGTATCTCAGGTGCGATTCAGCACTTGGCTGGTATGAAAGAGTCTAAAGTAATCGTTGCGATTAACAAAGACGAAGAAGCTCCAATTAATGCAGTAGCTGATTACTGGTTGGTAGGTGACTTGAATACTGTAGTTCCTGAATTAGTTTCAAAAATCTAATTTCTAGAATACAGAATAAAAAGCACTCATTTTGAGTGCTTTTTATTGTTCATAATTTTGATTAACGTACAAGCTTATTTATAGAACAGTAAGATCTAAAAATAATATAATTGATATCTTGTTATTTTAATTAATTTTTTAGCTAGAATTTATAATTCATTATTCTTTTGTTATTGGCTTTAATTTTTTAAATAACTCATAACTAGTTGATAATAAAGTATTTGATTAAAAGTATGTATCTATTGACTTAATTTTACATTGTTTATTTGTGTTACTATTGTAATCATTTTTTAATCATTTCTTGTTGTTTTAGCAAGATTTGGAGAGTCTCCCTTGTTAATTGAATATCGTATCACTGTGCCTGTTGTGATATGCGCAGTTTTAATTGTTATTTTTCCATTTTTTGCTGATTTTCATGTTCCATTATTTGATGGTTTTCTTGTAACTGTAATAGAAGCGCTACAAGCTACTTTATTGTTACTGTGTGCAATATTCACCTATTTTTACGTGAAGCCATTTCAGTTGGAAAATGGTCAAAAGCAATTTTGGTTATGGGCTATTTTTTGGTGGATTCTACTATTTGGTCGTAGTACAAGTTGGGGGCGTGATTACTTTCCAGATGTGCCGAGAGAATATTTTCGTGTAATTTCTGTTTTTGTCATTGCTCCAGTTGTATTTATGCTTTTTTCATCCCATTTGAGAGGTGAAATTGCAAATAAGTTTAAAAAGGCTGTATTTCCTGCTTGGGCCATTGTTATTTCTGTACTTGGATTAGTTATTGCAGATTCTGTAGAGCACGGGCGTTTAATTGCTCCAATATTTTTGCATGA
Organism: Acinetobacter sp. FY683; assembly: GCF_059515885.1. Classification (NCBI taxonomy): domain Bacteria; kingdom Pseudomonadati; phylum Pseudomonadota; class Gammaproteobacteria; order Moraxellales; family Moraxellaceae; genus Acinetobacter; species Acinetobacter sp. FY683. The sequence goes on from NZ_JCAKNA010000003.1 coordinate 45,036, forward strand.
TGTTCAATATGGGGACTTAATTGAAGAGTTATATGAATTCCCACTCATTATTGGATTGTTTCTGATCGCATTTTCATTGATGAAACAAGATAAGGGAAAAGGGTAAGTTATTGTTCGGTAAAATTTATATATTTTGCTGAATATCAGCTTGGTCTGAATACGATTAAAGTTAAAAATAAAAGCCTCCATTATTGGAGGTTTTTTTGTCATAAAATTAGCTAAATTGATCAAAATAAATGCAAAAAATCATGGTTATAGTTGATATTGTTTGGCACAAAAACATTGCTATCTATGCTATAATAATTGGCTATATTTTTAATTTTAGTTACGTCTTTTAAGACGAGCTTTTCACTGATTTTACGATATAAAATGCGGGCAGAATTCTGCTTGTATAACAAGGAGTATGCATGAGCGTATCGGAAATTAGACCGATTGCCATTGAGGATGAACTTAAAAGCTCATATCTCGATTATGCAATGAGCGTGATTGTGTCACGTGCTTTGCCAGATGTGCGAGATGGTTTAAAACCAGTTCATCGTCGTGTGCTTTTCGCAATGCACGAATTGGGCAATGACTATAACAAAGCGTATAAAAAATCTGCCCGTGTGGTTGGTGACGTAATCGGTAAATATCACCCTCATGGTGATTCTGCAGTTTATGAAACAATTGTTCGTATGGCGCAAGATTTTAGTTTGCGTTATCAATTGGTTGATGGTCAGGGGAACTTCGGTTCTGTCGATGGTGATAGCGCAGCAGCAATGCGTTATACCGAAGTACGTATGCGTAAACTTACCCATGAGCTTTTAGCAGATCTTGAAAAAGATACTGTTGAGTGGGAAGACAACTACGATGGCTCTGAACGTATTCCTCAAGTTATGCCAACACGTGTGCCGAACTTACTCATTAATGGGGTAACAGGTATTGCTGTTGGTATGGCAACTAATATGGCTCCGCATAACATGACAGAAGTCGTGAATGCGTGTTTAGCTTATGCAAATGATCCGCAAATTAGTATTGAAGGGTTAATGGAACACATTTCTGGTCCAGATTTCCCTACAGGCGGTATTATTTATGGTAAATCGGGTATTGTAGATGCTTACCGCACAGGTAAAGGTCGTTTACATATTCGTGGTAAATACCATTTTGAAGAAGACCAAAAAACAGGTCGTACAACGATTGTATTTACTGAAATTCCTTATCAAGTTAACAAAGCAAAAACGATTGAACGTATTGCTGAGTTAGTGAAAGAGAAAAAACTTGAAGGTATTTCAGAGCTTCGCGATGAGTCAGATAAAGATGGTATGCGAATTGCCATTGACTTAAAGCGTGGTGAAAATGCTGAAGTGATTGTGAACAACTTGTTCCAAAATACTCAGTTAGAAAATTCATTCAGCATTAACATGGTTTGCCTAGATAATGGTCAACCTAAGTTAATGAATTTAAAAGATATCATTGCTGCATTTATTCGTCATCGTCAAGAAGTGGTAACACGTCGTACGATGTTTGAATTACGTAAAGCACGTGAGCGTGGTCATATCTTAGAAGGTCTGACGGTTGCACTTGCGAATATTGATGCAATTATTGAAACCATTAAAACGTCTGCAAACCCAGCCGAAGCGCGTGAGCGTTTACAAGCAGGTGAGTGGGCAGCAGGCGGTGTTGCTGCATTGCTTGAAAAAGCAGGCGCAGTTTCTGTACGTCCTGATGAAATTGAAGGCGAAGATCCAAGTCGTCCATTTGGTATTGATGGTGCTGTTTACCGTTTGTCTCCAACACAAGTGGGTGCAATTTTAGAATTACGTTTACATCGTTTAACAGGTCTAGAACAAGACAAGTTACAAGCGGAATATACTGAAATTCTTGCGCAAATTGCTGAATTAACAGCAATTTTAAATGACTTTAATTTGTTGATGAATGTCATTCGTGAAGAATTAGCACTTATTCTTCAGCAATATGGCGATGCACGTAAAACAGATATTGTTGAATCTCGTATCGACTTCTCTCGTGAAGATTTGATTCCTGAAGAGCAAATGGTGCTTACCGTTTCTAAGACAGGTTATGCGAAAACTCAACCATTATCTGACTACGCGGCACAGCGTCGTGGCGGTCGTGGTAAATCTGCAACGTCTATGAAAGAAGATGATTACATTCAACATTTGATTGTGACATCTAACCATGCAACGGTTCTTTGTTTTACTAACGTAGGTAAAGTGTACCGTCTGAAGGTTTATGAAGTGCCTCAAGCATCTCGTGGCTCGAAAGGGCGCCCAATGGTGAATTTATTGCCATTGGATGAAAACGAGACAATTACAGCAATTTTACCTGTAGTTGATGCACCGAAAAAATTCAAAGAACGTTTGGCAGATTTTAAAGCATTTGTGAAAGCTAATGCTGCAACGCTACAAACAAACGAAGTGATCAATAGTCATTATACAGAGCTTGAAGCAGCTTTAACTGAGTCTGAAGATGGTGCTGATGATATTTCTGATGCATTACGTATTCAGTTGAAACAGCTTGGTTTAGAGCTTTCTACAACCGATCTAGACGATGAAATCATTAATGACTTTGCTCAACAAGCAGAAGCTGTTCGTAAAAACTTCTATGTATTTATGGCAACAGCATCGGGCACAATTAAACGTGTTGAATTAGAACAATTTAGCAATGTTCGTTCAAATGGGTTACGTGCAATTGAGCTAAAAGAAGAAGATACTTTAATTGGTGTTGCTATTACCGATGGCGAACAGCAAATTATGTTGTTCTCTAACGAAGGTAAAGCAATTCGCTTCGCTGAAACAGATGTACGTTCAATGGGACGTTCTGCAAAAGGTGTGCGTGGTATGCGCGTAACATTTGCAGCTTCTGTTGTGGAAGATGATGTTGAAACAGATGTAGATTCTGATGAAGAAGATACAGATTCAACATTTATTAGCCGTATTGTATCTTTAGTGGTTGTGCCTGAAGAAGGTGAAGTACTGTGTGCATGTGCAAATGGTTATGGTAAGCGTACACCAGTAGGTGACTTCCCAACGAAGAAACGTGGCGGTAAAGGTGTGATTGCAATTAAAACATCTGAGCGTAACGGTGAATTGGTTGGTGCTGTTTCAATTGATGAAACAAAAGAGCTAATGCTTATTTCGGATGGTGGTACTTTAGTACGTACGCGTGCATCTGAAGTTGCAACGACAGGTCGTAATGCTCAAGGTGTTCGCTTAATTCGTCTTGGAAATGAAGAGATTCTTGTTGGTGTGGTTTCTGTTGAAGCTGTAGAAGAAGATGACTTTATTGAAGATGTTGATGGTGAAACTTCTGAAGTTGAAACAACAAGTACAAATGAAGCAGATATTGAAACTGATGTAAATCCATCAGAAGATTAAGTTTTATTGTGTAAAAAAGGACGCTTAGGCGTCCTTTTTTTATATACTTAGCTTTTAGAGTTTGAATGTATGTGTAAATGATGAAAGTAAAAATATTGCTTTTAAGTAGTTTGTTTGCTTTAGCGGGTTGTGACAAGCTTGGTCAAAAGGCGATGGATTCTATTCCTAATCCTAGTCCTGCACAGGAACAAGTTGCAGCAGATGCTTATAATGATTTACGTGATAAAAAATTCGATCAATTTCTGATGTATTTAGCACCTGAATTACAGGCTGAATTTAATAAAAATACAAAAACTTTGCATAAGTTTGCATCGGCTTTGCCTAAGTCTGAGCTTAAACATAAAAAAATTGTGTCCAAGCAAATTGAAAAATCGACAGATCAACCAAGTTTGTATACCGTAACGTATGAATATAGTTATGATAAAAATTTGGTTCAATATGATGTAAGTTTTGATAAACCTGATGGTAGTACTAAAATTCTTGATTTAAATGTTTCTGTATTTGGTGAATCGACTAACTAAAAAATAAATATAGTTTATAAAAAAGGATGCTGAAGCGTCCTTTTTTATGGAGTTCGTTTAAAGTTGTCATCATTAATGCAATAAGAGTAAGCATCATTTAGTATGCCAACCATACGATATAAATATTCAGGCTTGTCGATAAATATTAAACCATTCGGTTGAACTTCTAAACCTGCACGTATTAATTCAGTCTTACGGATATCATCAATTGGTACTACAAATTGAATTGTGGGACGCTTACGGTTTACATCGTAGCGAAACAACCATCTATTATTTTTATTTTGATATAAAACAGAATAATAACTTTCAGTATCCTTAGGCATTAACTCAGAATCAGATAGAATTTCTTGAACAATATTAAATAGTTGCTGCTCATTAACAGTGGTTACAATTCTATTATTATCTCTATTAATCTGATCGGTTAGAGTGTCTTCAGAATAATTTTCAGCTTTTCCACTAATAATAGAATTCTGCTCAATCGGTTGAGCTGTAATAATGGTAGGTGAGGATAATCCTTTAACAACAGTATCACTGATAGCTTGTTCTACAGCTTGTTTTACAAAAGGTTGAATTGTCTCTAAAAACTTTGTATTTAACTGACGTTGAATATTGGCTTGTTGTGCAATGTATCGCACAAAATCAATATCTACTTCGTTTATACTTCTTTTAATTACAGATTTAAATTGTTGAATATATTGGTTTTCTTCTGCAAAAAACCTTAGTTTATCGACATGGAAATTATCATGTTTAAATTCGGCTAATTGAGTTAATTCCTCAGCTTTATGCTTTGTAAAATCAATAGTTAAGAATGGTTTTTCATCCATAACATTGGGGTTGATTAGATCTGTAAAAAAGCGCCATTCACGCCCATTGGTAATTGCACCAATCGTAACACCTAAACTGCTATTAAAATACCTTGAAAGCTGTGGCGCATGATTTGTTAAATTTGCAGAATGTGTTTTTGCTTCAATGAACATAACAGGTTGATTATTGCAATATAATGCATAATCAACACGTTCAGTGGCTTTTACTCCAGGAAAATCAGCAGCAAATTCTGCTAGAACTTTTGTTGGATCATAAGGGTTGAAACCTAATATATCTAAGAAGGGTAAAATTAATGCTTGTTTCGTTGTTTCTTCTGTGGAGCAATGAGATCCAACTCTTTTTACATGTTCTATATGATTATTTAATTTATTTATAAAGTTATCCATTCAAATCCCCAGCAAAAAAATGCTTAATATTTAAACAATATAACGTTATTTTTATAAAATAAAAAGGACACCTTAGTGTCCTTTTTTCATTACATAAAAAATTATTTGCTGTTTAACTCAAGCTCATATTCTTTACGTTTATCTTGGTCAAATACGCCTTCCCATTTACTAATTACAAGTACTGCCAAAGCATTACCAATAACGTTCAATGCCGTACGTGCCATATCTAAAATACGGTCAATACCTGCAATGAATGCAAGACCTTCAAGAGGAATACCTACGCTGCCTAAAGTTGCCAATAACACAACAAAAGAAACGCCAGGAACACCTGCAATACCTTTAGACGTAATCATTAACGTTAAAACAAGCGTGATTTCTTGCGTTAGCGTTAAATCAATACCATAGAGCTGAGCAATGAAGATTGCTGCAATACTTTGATATAAGGTCGAACCATCTAGGTTAAATGAATAGCCCAGTGGAATTACGAAGCTTGTAACTGGTTTTGGCGCACCATAAGCTTCCATTTTTTCCATAATACGAGGTAAAACGGTTTCAGAGCTTGCAGTTGAATAGGCAAGAATTAATTCATCTTTAAGAATTTTGATAATTGTCCAAATGCTGAAGCCACAAATTTTAGCCACAACACCTAAAACAGCAAAAATAAAGAAGAAGATCGCGCCATATACAAGAAGTGCAAGTTTTAACAAGGGTAGTAACGATGAGAAACCGAAGTTAGCAACAGTTGCAGCAATGAGACCAAATACACCAATAGGTGCAAACTTCATGATCATGTGAACAACTTTAAACATTGTTTCAGAAACAGCGTTTAATACATTAAGTAATGGTTGTTTAACTTCTCGATCAAGTGCACCTAAACCAATACCAAACATTACCGAGAAGAAAATAATCGGAAGCATTTGACCACTTGTTAAAGCAGCAAAGAAGTTTGATGGAATAACCGAAAGAATGGTTTGTATTAAACCATGATGTGCTTCGCTTACTTGATGTGTTGTTTCTGCATATTTAGAAATGTCTACTTGCGTTAATGAGGACATATCAATACCAGCACCAGGCTGGAATACGTTTGCTGCAACAAGACCAACAACGATTGCAATTGTAGTAACAATTTCAAAGTATAAAATTGTTTTGAAACCTAGCTTGCCAAGACTCTGACCGTGACTATTTGCAATACCTAGAATTAACATAGATACAACAAGTGGAACCACGATCATTTTAATGAGCGTAATGAAAATTGAACCCAAAGGATTCAAGAAATTCATGACTAAATCATCGCGATATTCAGGAGAATAGTGTAGGAAAGAGCCTACCAATACACCAATAATAAGGGCAATTACGATCTGCCAAGCAAGGCTAATCTTAATTCTTTTCATACTCAGCTCTGAAAATATAAATTAGCTAAAACCATTAAACGTCAGACAATGTGCTTCTAAAGTAGAAACAATAATGTGTGAATAATATTTAAAAGTCAGGGAGATGTTTATTGTGCATTCAAAATTGACACGCAGTTATTATTTTTCGTAAAAATCGTGGTGACTGGTTGTTATTTTTACAGTTTAATTTAATAAATCTATTAAATGTTTAAGTGTAATTTAATAAAACATTATGATACATATTCTAATTATTAATGATTATCATTTTTTTAATCGATGAAATGCGATTGTTAAACAGAAAATAGTAAAGAAAACTAAATAAATCATTTTAGGAATGACAAGAGATGTTGGTACTCCCATTTGATTGAGTTGGATAAACATTTGTGGACCAACAGATGAAGGGAGTATTTGACCAATCCAATGAATCCAAGTTGGCATTGCTTCATATGGCCATGCAATGCCACTTAAAAGAAAGAGCGGAACGGAGCTCGCAACAATAATATGTCCAATACGTTCTGCACAATCCATGAAAGAAGCAATGAGAAAAGAGAGGGCAATGACTGAACTAACAAAAATTGGTACGGCAATAAGCATGCCCCAAAAATTACCCCCATGAGGATAATCAAATAGCCAAAAAACAAAGCCAAAAAAGTATAGACAACCACAACAGCCAATGGTGAGTAGAGCTGCAAAAATTGCTCCAAACTCTATAGGTGTTGCTTTCCATTTAAGCTCTCTGTAACCCGCCACAAGCATACCTAAACCGAGTAAGATTGTTTGATGCACAATTAAAGATGAAATTGCAGGAAATACATAACTACCATAGCCTGAAAGGGTGTTATATAGCGGAATTTGGTGAATCGGAACCGTAGGTTTAAATTGTGTGATGTTTCCTAGTTTTGAATATTGCTGCGCTAATGTGTTTTCAACCGATAAGGCTAAGCCTTCCCCAATTTTTTTAGTGGTTAAAAGATTCGAAGCACTGAGATAGAAGCCAATTCCACCAGGTTCACCACGACGTAAACTATTTGATAAGCCATCAGGTAAGAGTAAAATGCCTTGCACTTTTTCTTCTTGTACCATCTTTTTAGCTTCATAAAAGTTACCTGAAATAGTCACAATGTGAACATCAGGGCTACTATAAATGTTATCGATAATTCGATCAGTTGTTATACTGCGCTCTTCATCTACAATAACAATGGGTAAGCCTTCAGGTTGTTGGGCATCATAAGCTGTTGGGTAAAAAATCCCATAAAAGAAGATCGATAGGATAAGCGTTGCAACAAGAGGTTCACTTGTGACAATGTTTTTGAAGGTTTTCCGATAATAAAATAGAAATTCCTTCATGATTTTTGCCCTTGTGAGAATCTTTTTAATAAAATGAACGCAATAATAAAACTAACAATACAAAATATAACTAGTGCAAATAAAGGCTCAACAGAGGTTTTTACAGGGCTACCAATAACCCATTGTTGAGTTTGTAAACGTGCATAGTGTGTGTAAGGAATAATATTTGACCATAACTTGGTAAACCAAGATGCATTTTCTGTGACAGGTAAAGTGACACCTGCAAAGCTTAATGATGAACCACCATAAACCGCTAATACACCAAAAACCTCTAAGGATTTTTTAGTAATTAAAACTAAGAATGTGCTAATTAAGGCATACGCCAAATAGAATAAAACTTGTGCGAGTAAAATAACCCATAAGTGTCCAGCGACAAACCAACCACGAATATCAACAAGCCAGAACATCCATATCCATGTCCAGATGCTAAAAATAACAACATAAACGATATTTTTAGAAAGAATGGCAGAGCAAAGACTTTGTTGGCTAATCCATTCTTGTGCTTTACGTTGTTTAAATTCTTGTCCAACGGAAAAAGCTACACAACATGCGAGTAATAAATGAAAAATTGCGGGAATTACATAAGGTTCAAGATAAAACTCATAATTGAAATTTGGATTAAACAATAAAGACATTTTGATATTGGGTGTTGGAATATTAAAATGTGGAATATCGTTTACAAAAAATTCTGTACCTAAATAGTTTGCTGTTGCTTGTAGAGTACTTGTGAGCATAGCTGATGAAAGCATATCTCCAATGCTGTAATAGCTTTGGTTGTATGCCATGTTAATTTCAGCATCTTGACCACGAGTTAGTCTTTGTTCTGCACCAGCAGGAATATGGACATAGCCCCAAATTTCATTTTTATTGAGCAGATGTTCAATTTCTTCTTGGCTTGGAGAAATCGTAACAATGCGAATAGTGTCATTCAAAGACAAGTAATTTTCTATTTTATGGCTTAAATTACTTTGATCTTGGTCAATAATTCCAATGGGTAGGTGTCTTGGCAAACCTTGGGTAAACATTGCACTAAACATGACAATAAGAAACAGTGGCACAAGGGTAACAAGTGCCAAGTCCCATTTATTTTTTAGTAAATATTTAAGTTCCCGCTGAATGCCAAACCACATTAATTTTTCACCTGTTTGACATCAAATAAAACACTCATACCCACTTTAAGGTTAGGCATAGGCTTGATTGGTACTAGTTTAAATTTGAAGCTGCGGATGTCATAACCACCCGTTTGGCGTGTGGTTTTAATGGTTGCAAAATCCCCTTGAGGACTAATTTCTTTAAGCTTAAATGTTGCAGTCTGATTTAATGCAGGAATAAAACCTTTCAATTCTTTCTTTTTATAAAGATATTGATAGTGGTCTTCACGAACATTCAAACTTACCGAAAGATTCTTTTGGTCGATAATGCTGATAATCGGCACACCAATTCCTACTAACTCGGAAACATTGCCGTAAGTTTTGGAAATAATGCCATCAATCGGAGCGTTTAAGAGTGTTTCATCGAGTAAAGCATTTGCTTCATCAACTGCAGCAGTTGCAATTTGAACTTGAGCATCTGCAGATTGCTTTTGTTCAGAGGTGCTACCACGTTTTGCACGAAGATATTGCTGATAACCACCTTCAGCTAAATCTGCAGTAGATTGAGCCGCTGCTTTCATTTCATCATGACGTTGGCGTGAAATTACACCTTCTTTATAAAGCTTGCTGCCACGTTGATAGGTTGTATTTGCTAAACTTGCTTGTGCTTTTAACGCTTGCCAATTTGCATATAGCGTTTCAATATTTTCAGCTTGAGCACCTCTATCAACAGTTGCTTGTAAAGCTAAAGCTGTTTGTAATGCACCTAGAGCTTGCTTCTTTTGGTTGTCTACCTCAGGACTGCTTAAACGTACTAGAGGATCGCCTTTGCGTACGGTTTCACCACCTTGAACAAAAAGTTCTTCAATACGGCTAGGTACTTTTGTACTGACATATAAAGTTTCAGCTTCAACTCGACCTTGTAAATCTAATTCGGAAGGTTGATAGCTTTTCCATAGACCAAAAGCAATTAACAATCCAATAATGAGTACGACTAAGATAATAGCGACTTTAAGAAGAGCCGAACGAGAGCTTTTCTTTGGTGAATGAACATTTTCAGCTTGTTCAATGTGTTGTTCATCAGTCATATATGACTCACTTATTATTTAATATAGTGGGTGTTTGGTTGATTTAAAAAGCTCTGGAAACTCTGAAGAGATCCATTACTTTGTAATAAGCTTGCTAAAGACAGAACATACTTATAAGCATTTACGGCACTTTCAGTTTTTAACGCATAAATAAGGTTTTGAGCATCAATGACTTGCGTTGCTGTTCCCATATCTTCTTTAAAAGATAAAGTTTGAATTCTTAAGTTTTCTTCAGCTGCCGAAAAGTTACTTTGAATGAGGGTATTACTTTGCTGTGCTGTTGTTAATTCGCTAAAAGATTTATAAATAATATTTTCAATTTCTTTTTTTGCTTGTGCTGTCAAAAGTTTAGTTGCTGAATGTTCTAACTCAGCAGCACGAATGCTTTTACCTTTGCTCACGCCTGAAAATAAATTGTACTGTGCTGCAACTCCGACAATCCAATTGTCTTTTTCATCTAGTGCATATTCACCAAAAGCGAATAATTTGGGCTTTTGAGCTGCATTTTTAACTTTGACATTCTCAGCCGCTAGCTTTGAATCGGCTTCTAGCTTCTTAATTAAAGTAGATTGGTTATTGAAAGATTTTAGTAATGAATCAAGTGAAAGTTGTGTGTTTGTATTGACAAATAATGGAGTGCTTAACTGCGTAATTTGACTGTCGTGTAGCATATTGTTTAAATGAAATAGACTAGACTGCAATGCTGCATGTGTCGATTGTTCAATACGTTTTGCTGTGTTTAAAGCAACTTCAAATTGTAAGCGTTGCCCCTTACTAATAAAACCTTGTTTTTCCAATTTTAATGCATTGTCATAATGCATTTGCATTGCTTTTTTATTGTATTGGCTAGAGCTAAATAATTGCTTTTGCAGCTGAACATTGAAATAAACTTGTATCAAATCGAAAAGTTGTAAATCTTGTTGTTGTTGCTCGTTGAGTTGTCCTTGCTGTTTCATAATTTCAGCGACTTGTTTCGTACTTGTTATTAAACCACCTGTATAAATAGGCATGATCATAGAGATCGTTGGTCTCACCATGTGATCTTTTAATGTCATGTCATAACTATTTGGAATTAAGCCAACACCCTCACTAATCCCTTGCTGAGATAAGCCTTTTAGATCATTTGCAATTGTTGGATCTAGATTGGGAAGCTGATCAATTTTATTATTAATATTATCTGTTAAGCCCTGATTTAGGTTGTTTTTAAGTGTTTCGAGTGGGACATCAACCCGAGTATGGTAAGAAATTGCGCGAACATTTAAATCAATTTGAGGCAAGCCTAGATTTTTTACGGCTTCAGCAGAAAGTTTAGATGCTTCGGTTAGGTTTTGGAAAGCTTGCGTATTATAAGAGTTTTGGATTAGTTGTTTTTCAGCATCTTGGAAGCTAATAGTTTGGGCATAACTTGTGTTGCTGCAAAAAATCATTGCAGTGAGTAACGTATATTTTAAGGCAGCATGAGAGTATTTAATTTTCATATTTTATAGTACGTTAGCATTTGACAAATACAGAGGGTGGGTGCGTGAATTTAAGCTTAATACCAAGGAGAATAATAGGATTAGCTCCAAATTAAAAGTGAAAAATACAATAAATATATCTTTTTAATCTATATTGATTTTTTAGCTTTAATAATAGTTCTAGATTGGAATAAATTTGTGCAAGAGCATTAAAGATGTGGTTAAATGCCCTTATTTTATTGTGCTTCACTTTGAAAGGAAAAATCATGCGCGCGTACAATTTCTGTGCTGGTCCAGCTGCATTACCTACTGCCGTTTTAGAAAAAGCTCAAGCTGAAATGCTCGACTGGCAAGGGAAGGGGCTTTCCATTATGGAAATGAGCCATCGTAGTAAAGATTATGTTGCAGTTGCTGAAAAGGCAGAAGCAGATTTACGTAAACTCATGAATATTCCTGAAAATTATAAAGTTCTATTTTTACAGGGGGGTGCATCGCTGCAATTTTCAGCTATTCCGTTAAACCTTTTGGGTAAAAACAGCAAAGCTGATTATATTCATACAGGTATTTGGTCTGAAAAAGCACTGAAAGAAGCAAAACGCTATGGCGATATTAATGTTATTGAAGCTGGCGTAACCGATGCTGATGGTAAGTTAGCAATAACAGATCAAAGCACATGGAATTTATCTGCTGATGCTGCTTATGTTCATTATGCTGAAAATGAAACAATTGGCGGTATCCAGTTTGCAGAGGTTCCAAAAACAGATAAGCCTTTAGTTGCCGATTTATCTTCAAGTATTTTATCTGCACCAATTGATGTCACTAAATTTGGTTTAATTTACGCTGGTGCACAAAAAAATATTGGTCCTGCTGGTTTAACACTTGTGATTATTCGTGATGATTTATTAGATCAAGCGAAATCTGAAATTCCAAGCATCTTAAAATATGGCGATCAAGCAAAAAATGGTTCTATGGTAAATACACCATCAACATACGCTTGGTACTTATCTGGCTTGGTATTTGAATGGTTACTTGAGCAAGGTGGTGTAGATGCAATTCATAAAGAAAATGTGAAAAAAGCAGAACTTCTTTATGGTTATATCGATGCAAGCGATTTTTATGCAAATCCAATTGCAAAAGCAAACCGTTCAATTATGAATGTGCCTTTCACTTTAGCAAAACCGGAACTTGAAAAACAATTTTTGAAAGAAGCTGAAGAACAGCATTTATTAAACTTGGCAGGTCACCGTTCAGTAGGTGGTATGCGTGCAAGTATTTACAATGCGGTTCCACTAGAAGGTGTACAAGCACTTGTAAACTTCATGGACGATTTTGCGAAACGCAATGCTTAAGTAAAATTAAAAGACATGCAAAAGCCCATCAATAGATGGGCTTTTTGATATTTGGATGAATCTAAAACGGAATTTACGTATTAGAAAACAAATGTATGTAATAAATAAGCAGAAATAAACATCCCCAATGCAAAAAATAGGCATGATATAAGATCTAATTGGTAGCGATTTCCAATTCGATGTTCCACTTGTTGTAAATTTTCTTCTTGCACGATTCTCATAGATATTATTTCCGATGATCTATTTATCGTTGATTCCATTAGTTTGTCATATTTTTAACATAAAAAATTGATTAAATAAAGTACTATTTAAAATTAACTTAATATATTTTTTATTTAATAGAGTTATTGTCAAATTATTATATTAATCCAAGTAAATTCGGGCTTTCAGATTATATCGAAGTAAATTAATTAGAATAAAAGTATGCACAATATTTTGAATTTAAAAATGCAAAATTGAATTTAAATCTGTGGATAACTATTATTTTTTGAATTTAATTTGATTAAAAAACAGTCTTTATTTGTGGATAAAATAATCAAATATTCTATATTTAATTGAGGTAACAACAATGAGCTATAAAAAAATCTCGGTATTCATTCAATTAAATTGATCATGAAACCGAGATTTTAATTTAAATAAATTATTTTTTTTTATTAAAAATACTGACTTGAAGCCAGATATTGCCACGAATGTATTGACCAATTTCAAAGTGACTATAGGCATGATCTTTTGTTGCAATACGTGCAAGAATCGCAGGTTGATTTTCCTCTAAAAACAGAGTGATATCATAAAGTGTGTATTCATTATCCATAAAACTCATAGAAGTTTTACCCACAATTTTACCTTGGAACCATGCTTCATCTTCTTGTCCTATGGTTTCACCATAAAGATAAGCAACCATTTTTGAAAAATTAACGGTAACAGGTTCTTTATCATCGTCATTTTTAGGTTCCCAAGCATCGAGTAGTTCTTGTAAGTTTTCTGGTGCAACGCCACCATGTTCTGCCAAAATATCATTCAATGCGCGGTGGTGCTTAATAGAAGCAGGATCATCTACAATGATTTGTTCGTGATCTGACACAGCTTCTAGTTCGTATGCCCAGCCATTGAGTTGAACGCTGTACGTTTGATCTTTGTTATATTGTTGGCGGTTTACGCTATATAAGTTGTCAAAAGCATAGGCAACACCAGAGCCTACATTAAGCTGAAGTACCGCTTGAGCATTTGATTTCCCACAAATAATGCGTTCAATCTTTGCATCTACTTTATATGGGCTATCAAAGGTTGGAAAAGCAGTTTTAACCGCTTTAGGTTTATTATTTTCAACATCAATGACTTGGTTGAGTAAAATGTCTGCCGTACTTGGACCTTGAATTAACCAAGATTGTTCATCCATTTCAGCTTCTGCTCGACACAAACCCATTGGCATAATTGGAGCATCAAGTGCCATACCTAACCATTTTGGCACATCTATGGCTGGTTGGTCTGTGAGCAAATTCCAGTGCTCTGCATGACTACCGAAGTGTTGATCTTCAATGGTGATCCGTTCAGGACTATTTTGATTTTTCATATGCACAATTGATTTTGGGTTGTATTTATCTATTAGATCGAGGGTTATTTGAAATTTTCAAGTCATAAGCTTAAAGAAACTGAAAATTATCTTTTTCATGTAACAAAACATTCATTTAAAGCTAATCAAAATCTGCTTAGATAGCAAGTGTATATACAAATCTAGATAGAGGACTTTAAAAGAGATTATCTATCATGTAAGTGATACAAATTTGATAGACTAATCATGCTTAATTATTTAGGGTTTTCCTGTGCTGCCATTTAAACTTTGGGTTGATGCTGATGCTTTGCCACGTATTTTGAGAGATGTGATTATTCGTGCATCGGATCGTTATCAAATGGAAGTTACATTTGTGGCAAATCAAAGTGTCGGTATTACACCATCTGTACGGATTAACTCAATTCAGGTAATGAGTGGTGCAGATGTTGCAGATCAAGAAATTGTAGATCGTATGAAAGAGAATGATATTGTCATTACACAAGATATTCCTCTTGCAGCACAGGTGATTGAAAAGGGTGGTGTTGCTATTCATCCGCGTGGTGAAGTGTATACAACTGCAAATATCAAGGCTCGTCTGCATTTGCGTGATTTTATGGACACTTTACGTGGTGCAGGTGTACAAACAGGTGGACCACCGCCACTTGCTGAGCGTGATAAGCGAGAGTTTTCTAGTTCGTTGGATCAGACCATTCAAAAACAAAAACGTAAAACAGCCTAGATATTTATGATCCCATCTAAAGCAAACTTAATATCGACTTATGTATTGCTGATATTTATTTGGTCGACAACACCTCTTGCTATTGTCTGGAGCGTTTCAGATCTTCATAGTTTGTGGGCTTTGGTATTACGTTTTTTTATAGCACTGCCTTTATCTTTAGTGCTGCTTTTTTTAATGAAAGTAAAATTACAGCTTAATTTTCTTTCTATTCATAGTTATATTGCTGGCGCTTGTAGTTTTATTGGCTCGCAATTTTTTACGTATTTAGCAACAAGTTATTTAAGTTCGGGCATTATCGCATTGATGTTCGGCTTAGCGCCCATTATGACTGGGCTTATTGGTCGATTCGTATTTAATATTCATTTACACCGTATGCAATGGGTTGGGATGCTGATTGCTGTTATTGGTTTAATGATTATTTGTGTGGGAGGAAGTGAACATCATATACAGCCAATAGGTATTGTTTTAATGCTCATTAGCGTTTTTGTATATTGTATGTCTATTTTCTGGGTTAAAAAAATTAATGCACCACTAGAACCTATGGCGCAAGCATCTGGTTCAATTATTGTTTCTAGTATGTTTGCATTGTGTTTGTTGCCGTTCATTTGGCAGTACGCACCCACTCATATTCCAAGTACAAAATCTTTAATTGGTTTGTTTTATGCTGTAATTATGGCTTCGTTGCTTGCAATGTTTTGTTATTTTAAATTGGTGAAAAATATTAAAGCGACGACATTATCTTTAACCACAGTTATGACACCATTACTTGCAATGGTGTTTGGGGCATTGTTGAATAATGAAAAACTCACCAGCATGATATTTCTTGGTACTGTGGTTTTACTAACAGGACTGTTTGTATATTTCTATAAAGATCTTATGCAAAGTAGAGCCATTAAAAAAGCTGAATCTCTAGATTAATTCGGCTTTATTGTGCTTGTATAAGTTTAAGAGCTTCACTTAATTTACTACGGTCTTGTGGCAATAAAGTAATAAAATAAGCACCTGTTCTATATTTCCCATTATCCTCTTCACGGCAATGAACCACTTGTGCAATAGCTGCGATATGGAAAAAATTCTCGGGATGGCTTAGGGTAATATGAATATATGTATTTTCTGTGAGGGGCTGATCTGAAAAAAAGCTAATACCACTTTCAGATATATTCACATTTTCAGGAATTGGTAACAAGGATTGTACAATTGCATCGTATAAAGTACCTGTGATGAGGTTTAACTTTTGATTGAATAACGATAATATGCGTGCAATCTGTTGATCTTTTTCAGATATTTGTTCTATTTCGTGGTCTAATGCAAGATCAAATTGATCTAATTCTGCAAGTAGAAGAAAATAACGTGGCAACACAAAATTTGAATCATAAGGGTCGTTTAGCGCAACTTGTTCAGAAATGACCTGATAGTTGATTCTCAAGGCAGCATCGATACGCGACATTACACGACGGTCATTTTGACCAAATTGATGCTGAAATTTTTCCATAATCTTACCTCGGACTAGATGGTATGTTTAAACCAATCTCGCTATATATAGGGTTGAGATATACTCGCGCTAGGCGCAGTAACCATTTTATTTCTTTTATTGCTTTGGTCTCAATGATTGGCCTTACCTTAGGTGTTGCCGTACTCATTACTGTCCTTTCTGTAATGAATGGTTTTGATCGTGAATTAAAAGATCGTATTTTGGGTATGGTACCGCAAGCTACTGTTTCTTCAACCCAAATATTAACAGATTGGCCTGAACTTGCCAAAAAAATTGAGCAACATCCACATGTGACAGGTGCAGCACCTTTCACGCAATTACAGGGGATGTTAACAGCTCAAGGGCAGGTATCTGGCATTATGGTGACAGGTATAGAACCAAAGTATGAGAAGAAGGTTTCTATCATACAAAATCATATGGTTGAAGGTAATATTGATAATCTAAAAAAAGGTGAGTTTGGTATTGTTTTAGGCAAACAACTGACGGATGCCTTAGGTTTAGGTTTAAATGACAATGTTACTTTAGTTTTACCAGAAGCTACGCCGTCTCCAGCGGGTGTTGTACCACGTTTTAAACGCTTTAAAATTGTTGGTATTTTTAGTATTGGTGCCGAAGTTGACTCAATGATGGGTTATATCGCACTCAATGATGCTTCCACACTTTTACGCCTTCCTGATGGCGCTCAAGGTGTGCGTATGAAGTTGGATGATATTTTCCAAGCACCTATTGTTTCAAATGAAATTGTACGTGAATTACCATCTAATTTTTATGCTTCTGATTGGACGTTTACACACGGTAATTTATTCAGTGCAATTCAAATGGAAAAAGCAATGGTGAGCTTACTGTTGTTTCTTATTGTATTGGTTGCTGCATTTAATATTGTGTCTTCATTGGTTATGGTTGTAACCGATAAAAAAGCAGATATTGCCATTTTAAGAACCTTAGGTGCTTCACCTGCCACAATTACTAAAATATTTATGGTTCAAGGAACTGTTATTGGCGTAATTGGAACAGTTTCGGGTGCTATTTTAGGGATTATTCTTGCAACGAGTATTAGTAGTATTGTGGGATGGATTAGTACTGCATTTGGCTTAAATTTATTTGATGCTTACTTTATTAACTATTTACCATCATATTTAAGATGGCAAGATGTTGTAGTGATTGTAAGTTTATCTTTAATTTTAAGTTTCTTAGCAACTATTTACCCAGCTTTTCGTGCTGCGAAAATTCAACCTGCAGAGGCATTACGTTATGAATAAAGTAGTCCTTGAAGCAAAGAATGTATCGAAGCATTTTACTGATGGAAAAACTACAGTCGAAGTGATTCGTGGTTTAGATTTAAAAGTTGAAGAAGGTCAGTTTGTTTCTATTGTAGGTTCAAGTGGTTCAGGTAAAAGTACTTTATTACATGTGTTAGGCGGTTTAGAGCGTCCAACGGAAGGTATGGTATTTTTAAATGGACAACGATTTGACACTTTAGGTGAATCTGAACGTGGTTTTCAGCGTAATTTACATTTAGGTTTTGTGTATCAATTCCATCATTTATTACCTGAATTTACTGCGTTGGAAAATGTTGCAATGCCTTTAATGCTGCGTGATGGTACGAGCTATAAAAAAGTTAAAGAACAAGCGGAATATTTGTTAGATCGAGTGGGATTATCTCATCGTTTAACACATAAGCCAGGTGAGCTTTCTGGTGGTGAGCGTCAGCGTGTTGCGATGGCGCGAGCTTTGGTTACTAAGCCTGCGGTGATGCTTGCAGATGAGCCAACAGGTAACTTAGATCGTAAAACAGCAGTTAAAATTTTCGAATTATTAAGCGATTTACGTAATGAGTTTAATATGGCAATGCTGATTGTGACGCATGATGAAGTGCTTGCTCAATCTGCCGATAAAATCTTGCATATGCAAGATGGTATTTGGGTAGACGAATAATTTTGTAAATACGACAAGTAACCTTGAAGCCCACTTTAGTGGGCTTTATTATTGCGCGTAATAATTAAAATAAAGCTTATAATAATGATTCAAATGATTTGTGCTGGATGGATATTCGGCATTAGCTTTTTAGGTAAAAATATTGAAAATGACCTAAAGCTTTCTTCTGTTGGTCTTTCTAGTGTTACGGCTTTACTTATTGTTTTATTTTTAGTTTATTTCAGAATCAATAAAATTCCTCTACGTATAATCAGTGCGGTATTTGCATTTATTATTGCAAGTTTTCTTGGTGTGAATTATTCAAACAATCAACTATTAGAACGTCTTAAATATCGAGTACAGCATACAGATAATATTGACGTTATTGTGGCTGTGAACTCTATTAATCAATTAAAACATGAAACAATTCAACAGCAATTAATTGTGCTTAATCAGTTTGAGCAACCCGTTATTTGGAATAGTTCACTTAAAGCTGAACAATTTAAACCCCTTGAGATAGGGAAGTACTATCGGTTACAAGGTAAAGTTTCTCCTATTCATAGTTATGCAACACCTGGTGTTTTTGATATCGAGCAATGGTATATACAGCAGAATTGGATGGGTAATTTTCAGATTAAGCATGTGAAGCCTTTATCTGAAGATGAAGTCAAAGAGCTTGGATATGCTTCTTATGTAAAGAAAAACCAAAGCTTTACAGCAAAATTTAAAAGATGGGTAGAGCTTCAGCGGCTAGATATTCGTTATTTTATTCAAAAGCAACCAATACAGCATAAAGGTTTAACGCTCGCACTTTTAACAGGTGATGAAAGTTTGTTGAATAAGCAAATAGAAGAACAGTTTCAACGCTTTGGAATGAGTCATTTGCTTGCAATATCAGGTCCACATGTTATTATTTTTGCTTGTATGATGTGTTGGCTTATTCATCAAGTAATAAAAAAATACTGCCCTAAAGTTTATTTGAAAATTCCAAAACAAACTTTACTTCTGTTCCCATTTTTAAGCTGTGTATTTTTATATTGTGCTTATGTCGGGTTTGAAATACCAGCACTAAGAACTTTGCTAATGACTTTGCTGGCTAGTGTGTGGATTTTATTTAAGTATCCAATTAAAGCTTTAAGCTTGTTACTTTTAAGCGCTTCATTATTATTAATTGTTGATCCTTTTAGTATTTTATCGGCAGCTTTTTGGCTGTCTTATGGCGCATGTTTTGTGTTGTTAAGAATTTATCAAACCATACAAGAGCAGAATTTTGAACAGCAAAATTTAATACAAAAAAGTATAAATGCACTTAAGATTTTAGTGGAATCTCAGTGGAAAATCTTTATTGCTTTATTTCCATTAATGATTATTTTCTTTAAACAAATTGCTTGGATTACCCCTTTTAGTAACCTTTTTGCCATTCCATTTATTGGTTTGGTTATTGTCCCTATAGATATTTTAGCAGGCTTAAGTTATTTGCTATTTGAGCCATTAAGTCAGCTATTTTTTCAAATAAATAATCTTTGTATTGGTTTACTTCTCTTTATTGTTGAATGTATTGATCAAATTTTTCATCCGCAACTAATCCCAGTTGCAATGAATTTTTGGCTCATGATCTGCTTGATTCTCTCATTAATTATCTTATTTTCACCGCAAGGACTTTTGCCAAAAGCATGGGCAGGAATTTGTTTATTTCCATTATTTTGGAGTGAGCATAAAGATGATCCATTTGAATTTTCAGTTTTAGATGTTGGGCAAGGGCAATCTATTGTGATTCGTAGTGCAGACACAGTCATCATGGTGGATACGGGTGGCTATTATGATGAAACAAAATTTAGTGTAGGTAAGCAAATTATTCAGCCATTTTTATCGGTAAATGGTATGAAAAAAATTGATTATTTATTTCTTACACATTTAGATCAGGATCATAGTGGTGCATATACATATTTGAAGAATAATGTGACTTTTAAACATGTTTATTCAAATGAGCAGATTGATGTTTTACCACATTCCAAATTTTTTTATTGTAAGCAGGGGCAAATATTTACACTTAATAATCATGTAAAAATAGAAGTACTTTCACCTAAAACAGAGCAACTCGCTTTTGCTAAATATGATAAAAATGAGAACTCTTGTGTGCTATATATTCAAGTTTTAAATGCACAAAAATATCAAAATTATTTATTGATGGGTGATGCTGGCTGGCAAACAGAATATGAGATTTTGCAGACGTATCCAAACCTAAAAGTAGATGTTTTGGTACTTGGGCATCATGGTAGTCAGCATAGTTCTTCTTATGATTTTTTAAAGAGGATTAGACCTAAGATTGCAGTAGTATCGGCAGGCTTTAATAATCGATACGGTCATCCAAGTGAAATTGTAAAATCACGGTTAAAAGACTTAAATATCCCTATGTTGAGCACGATTCAAAGTGGAACTATTCAGTTTTCACAAGATAAATATAGCCATATCGAGATCAAAAAAGAACGAGATCATCGATTATGGCTAAAAAGAGAAATTAGTGAATAGTTTTACTGAGGCGTATTTTTTCGACCAAGGCTAAGGCGTTATCCGTAGGAATATTATAAATTTTTTGCAATTCAGGATTAGCATTAAAGCGTTTGTAGCTCCAATGATAATTTTCTGGATTTTTACGAATTAACGCTTCAAGTTGTTGGTGAATAGTTTCTGTACCTTGTTCTGCTGTTTGGGTATAAATTGCAGAATCAATTTCCTCTATAAAAATATCGAATGAGTTGTTTTCATTTCTAAGTGCGTACATAAATAAAGTTGCAGCTTTAGTTTTTTGAATGAGTTTTGCACTTAAGTTACTTGAATATAGGGGGATACCAAAATAAGGTATAAGTTCACCTGAATGATCAGGTGAATGGTCGGGTAAAATAACGGTTGTGCCACCTTGTTTTAAAGCTCTAAAAATTTGACGTACGCCAGACTCATCAGTGGGCACTAATATCGATTGATCTCGACTACGTGCACTACGAACAAAATCATCAGCAGATTCATTTTTGATAGGCTTATACATAATGGTCATTTGAGTATATTGTGCAAGCCATGCATTCATAATTTCCCAAGTACCATAATGTGGCATGACTAAAACTAAGCCCTTATTTTTAGCAAGTGCATTATGAAAGAGCTGCTCATTATGAACTTTGTTGATACGTGCAATATTTTTATCATTTTTAGCTCCCCAAATATGAAAAAATTCAAAATATGAAATCATTTCATTTTGAATAGCATTTTGAGCAATTTTATTTCTTTCTGTTTGGCTTAAATGAGGGAGAGCAATTGCTAGATTTAACCGAATAATATGAGCTGTTTTAGTTAATTTAAAAGTATTCACCAATAATGCTAAAAACTTTGCAGTAAAACGAGCAACACTAAGAGGTTGGCGACTTACAAAATTAATTAAACGTGTGAAATTTGAATTTTTATGAGTCATTGTCTTCAATTTTGTAGAGCGCATTAAAGTGTGAAAAGAATTTAAATATTATCAGGGAAATTATGATGTATAAATATAGAACGCGCTATCATTGTATATAATGTTAGCAATATTAATAAATTTGGGAATGTTTTATGTCGGATTGGCCACCAAAACCACAAGATGAGAATCAAAACACTCAAAAATATCAACAACAGCCTACGGGTGAAGAGTGGAAGTTACTTGAAAAAGTAATTTTAGTCTCTGTTGATGAACAGCGTAAAGCACGCCGTTGGGGGATTTTTTTCAAATTTTTAACTTTTGGTTATATTTTTATCTTGTTATTTATTTTGATGGGGAATGGTTGCAGTAATAATGAATCAGCTCCTACATCGAAATCACATCTTGCTGTCGTAAATATTATTGGCACAATTGCGGCAGATAAACAAAGTGTGAATAGTAGCGATACAATTAAATCATTACGTAAAGCCTTTGAAAATGTAAATAGTAAAGCTGTCGTTTTAAATATTAACTCTCCAGGTGGTTCACCTGTACAGTCAGATGAAATTTGGCAAGAAATTCAATATTTGAAAAAGCAGTATAAAGATAAAAAAGTATATGCAGTTATTGGCGATACAGGTGCTTCAGGTGCTTATTATATTGCGTCAGCAGCTGATGAAATTATTGTCAATCCATCTAGCCTTGTTGGTTCTATTGGTGTGATTATGCCAAATTATGGCGTTACAGGTTTGATGCAGAAGTTAGGTGTACAAGATCGTACAATGACAGCAGGTGATAACAAAGCATTGCTATCAATGACACAACCAATTGATCCTGCACAAAAAGCACATGTTCAAGGTGTACTTGATAATGTTCATGATCATTTTATTAATGCAGTAAAAGAAGGTCGTGGTGCAAAATTAAAATCACATGATCCTGCAATTTTCTCAGGCTTATTCTGGACAGGTGAGCAGGCTGTTAAATTAGGTGTTGCAGATAAAACAGGTAGTTTAAATACCTTAAAGCGTGATTTGAAAATTGATACAGCTGTGAACTATACGATTGAATATAGTCCATTCGATTCTATTTTAGACCGTATGGGAGCTTCAGTTGGTGAAGGTTTTGCAACGTCACTTTCGAAACAAGTTCAAACTGAACAAAATGTGAAAATTCAATGAAGCCCTTAATTCATTTTGCACATGCCAATGGTGTTCCATCAAAAGTGTATCAAAAGTTATTTGATGCACTAAAAGATGATTATGACATCGTTTATGTACCACTACTTGGACCAGATAAGCGTTATCCAATTGATAATCATTGGAAAAGCTTAACTCAACAAGTAATTGATAGTGTTATTCGTCAAGCAAATGGTCGTAAGGTGATAGGCTTGGGGCATTCACTAGGTTCAGTTCTTACATTTCAGGCTTCGTTACAACGCCCTGAACTGTTTGAGCAAGTGATTATGCTTGATCCACCATTGATTGTGGGTAAAGATGGTTTTGCTTTTCATATTGCAAAATTACTCAAGCTTAAGAGTTTAGATAAAATGTCTCCAGCAGGTCTGTCTAAGCGTCGTCGTGATCATTGGGATTCACGTGAGCAAGCTGCTGAGTTATTGCGTCCTAAAGGTTTTTACCAACATTTTGATGTAGATTGTTTTGATGCTTATATTCAATATGCTTTGAAAGAGGACACAGCACGTGGTGGTGTTGAACTGACAATTTCACGTGATGATGAGGTAGAAATTTTTAGAACTAATCCATCTTTATGGTGGTTGCCACAAGCAAAGCCAAAAGTTCCTGTGCATTTAGTTATTGCGAAAGATGGACCGTTTTTAGCACGTAAATTTCCCCAAATTACTCAAAGGAAATTTGGTATTCCTTTTAGTATTGAAAAAGGGGGACACATGTTCCCTCTAGAGCGACCCGTTGAGGTTGCGGAAATGCTAAAAGATCTGATTAAGCAGAATACGCCATTATAGAAATAAAAAAACGCATCCTAGGATGCGTTTTTTTATGATTTAAATTTTAGAACTTGCAAAATTGAACTGGTGCTTTCATTGGGTGATTTCTGTAAATCACACCATTTGAAGTATGTTTTAAAGCTCCTGTACAAATCCATTCAATGACTTGAGGATAAATAATATGCTCAAGTTCATGCACGCGATTTGCAAGCGTTGTTTCAGTATCATTGTGTGCTACTTTTACAACACCTTGAGCCAATGCCTGACCTGCATCCAATTCAGCTGTTACATAGTGAACAGTACATCCGTGGAAAACATCACCTGTATTTAATACACGTTTATGCGTATGCATGCCTTTATAATTTGGCAATAAAGAAGGGTGGATGTTGACCATTTTCCCTTCCCAGTTTTGCACAAATTTAGCGCTTAAAATTCGCATGAAACCTGCAAGAATTACCAAATCAACATTCCAATCTAGAAGTTGTTGATGCATTACGGCATCGAAATCTTCGCGAGTAGGGTATTGTTTATGTTCAATAACTGCAGTTTGAATATCGGCACTTTTTGCTCGTTCTAAAGCGTATGCATCAGGTTTATTGGAAATAACACCTACAATTTGCCCTGAAAGATTTGCATCAATCAAGGCTTGTAGGTTGCTACCACTGCCTGAAACAAGAACAGCAATTTTAATCATGAGATATCTATTAAGCGAAAATCACACGGATTTTTTCGTCAGCACCCGCAACAGATTCGGCATTGTCTGCGATGTGACCCATTGTCCATGCTTTTTCACCAAGAGTGTTTAGCATTTCAACAGTTTTATCTGCATCATTAGCATCTACAACAAGAACCATACCTACGCCACAGTTAAATGTGCGGTACATTTCGAATTGTTCAACACCACCTTCTTTTTGAAGAAGTTTGAATAATTCTGGCCATTCCCAAGATGATTCATTCACAACTGCTTGTGCACCATTTGGTAATACACGTGGTAGGTTACCTGGTAAACCACCGCCAGTGATATGAGCCATTGCATGAACATCTACATGTTTAAGCAATTCAAGAATTGGTTTAACGTAAATACGAGTTGGTTCCATTGCTGCATCAGCAAGAGGGCGACCATCTACGTTTTGAGTTAAATCGACATTTTTAACGTCTAAAATTTTACGAAGTAATGAGTAACCATTTGAGTGAGCACCAGATGATGCAACACCAACTAAAACGTCACCCGCTTTAACTTTAGAGCCATCAATAATTTTACTTTGCTCAACTACACCTACGCAGAAACCTGCAAGGTCATAATCTTCACCTTCATACATGCCTGGCATTTCAGCAGTTTCACCGCCAACCAATGCGCAGCCTGCAAGTTCACAACCAGCACCAATACCTGTTACTACATTAGCAGCAACATCAACATTTAAGTGACCAGTTGCATAGTAGTCTAGGAAGAATAATGGTTCGGCACCACACACGAGAAGATCGTTTACGCACATTGCAACCAAGTCTTGACCAATTGTGTCATGACGGTTCAAATTCAATGCTAAACGTAATTTAGTACCAACACCATCTGTGCCAGATACAAGAACAGGTTCTTCATAACCTTTAGGAATTTTACAAAGTGCGCCAAAGCCGCCTAGACCGCCCATTACTTCAGGACGTGCAGTACGCTTAGCGACAGATTTGATACGATCGACTAACGCGTCGCCCGCCTCAATGTCGACACCTGCATCTTTGTAGCTTAAACCAGTGTTTGGGGTAGAAGTTGAGTTGCTCATATTGAAGTCTCCGCATTCGCGCGGGGATTATAACCTGAATATACGAAACTCTTATGCTATTTATGCTTTAAAATGTTATCTTTATCGAAATATTTTACTTTCTATAATGAATATACTGAAAAAAGGCGAGTTCCTATGGTAGATCGCACCTTACGTCGCATTTTTATCCTTGTCGGAATTGTATTGCTTCTTTGGGTTTTATATCTATTAAAGCCCGTGCTTATTCCATTTCTTGGTGCACTTTTAATTGCGTATTTATTTAGTCCGCTTGTGGATAGGCTTCATAAGATCGGTTTACCTCGTTGGGTAGCTATTAGTATTGTTTTTATAGGTATAGGGCTCGTTATTACTTGGGCTATGTGGTATTTAGCTCCTTTGGTTTGGCAACAGTTAATGTATGCAAAATCGAGTATTCCTGCTGGAATTCATTGGGTTAATTATACTTTTTTACCTTGGTCGTCGCATACATTTGATCTTGTTCCTATGGAATTAGATGTAGATCAAATTTCTGCAGCAGTTATGGAATATATTCAAACTAACTATAGTGCAGACAGTATTCAGACTGTTATTGCAAGATTAGCACAGTCAGGATTGAGCTTTATTCAGGTGGGTGGAACGGTTGTTTTAATTCCAATTATCTCATTCTATTTTTTACTAGATTGGGAAAAAATGCTTGATAGTTTACGTCGACTTATCCCTCGTCCTTATGAAAAATCGACACTGAAAATTGTGGGTGAATGCCATAACATTTTAGGTGCATTTGTTAAGGGACAGTTCCTTGTGATGTTCCTTTTGGGCGTTGTATATGCCGTAGGTTTACAGCTTATTGGTTTGGAAGTTGGCTTGATTATTGGCATGATTGCAGGGCTTGCTAGTATTATTCCGTATCTAGGATTTGCTGTTGGAATTATTGCTGCGGCAGTTGCGACATTTTTCCAGTTCGGTCTAGATTGGATGCAATTGTTACTAGTTGGTATTGTTTTCATGATTGGTCAAGCAATCGAGGGATATATTCTTCAGCCATTCTTATTGGGCGATAAAATTGGTTTGTCACCTGTTGCTGTTGTGTTCGCAGTGTTAGCTGGAGCACAACTTGCAGGTTTCTTAGGAATGCTACTTGCATTACCTGTTGCGGCTGTTATTGTTGTCTTGTTGAAGCATCTTCGAGATTACTATGAACAAAGTCAGATGTATCAACCACATATTGCAGTTTCACAAGATGTTCAAACTGGCTCTATAAGTATTGAAACAGACGAAATTGAAGTGGATATTGAGCTGAAAAAGCATCAGGCAAAAGCACTGCAAGAGAGCGAAAAATCGGGTAGTATTGAAGCTTCAGATAATAAAGATTCTTAGGGTTATAATATATTTATGCGTCAATTGCAGCTAGACATAGAACCACAGCTTGATGCCCGAATTAGTGATTTTTCGGGTCCGGGTTGGGGGCATGTTGTCGATGCAGTAAGACAATTGCACGCAGGACTCTTAAATCGATTTTACGTATATGGCGGGGCAGGAACAGGAAAGAGCCACTTATTGTCTGCCATTTGCGATTCTTATTTAGAAATTGGTAAAACGGCAATTCATGTTTCTTTACTAGAATTGTTAGATGCACCAACAGAAGCAATTACTTCACTTGATCAGTACGACCTAGTGGCTTTAGATGATATTGAAGCGATTAGTGGAGTTCCTCATTGGCAACGTGCTGTTTTTCACTTAATTAATTATAGTGATGAAATGGGCGGTCAATTGGTATTTTCATCTCGTTTTGCACCAATAGAACTTAAACTTGAATTACCAGATCTACAGTCACGTTTAACGCAAGCAGTAAGCGTTAAGGTACCTAGTGGAAGCTTATTTGCCGATCGACTTGCTTTGGTTAATTCTGTTCTAGAGCGTCGAGGAGTTCATATTGATCAGCAAATCGTTGATTATTTGTTAGCACATGGTCCTCATCAAACTTCAGATTTGTTAAAACTCATTGAAAAGCTTATTCAGTTATTAAAAGGCGAGAAAACGAAATTAAGTGGTTCTAATATTCGTCAAATTTATGCCTTAATTGATGAATATGACTCATAGTAATATTAAATAAAAAGGTCTCAGAAGAGACCTTTTTATTTTAGCTGTACTATTTTAATTGTTATATGTTGTTTTATATTTTTGAATATATTCTTCACGAATGATTGCACGATTTTCTGGCGCAGCATTTTGTAAACGTTGGCTTAACTCTTTACGCTCTTGCGTACTCATTTTTTGCCAAGCTTCTCGCATTTGCTGTTTTTCTGCTTCAGGAAGTTGGCTAAACCAATCCATACGTTGTTGTAATGAGTTTCGAGCAGATGCAGGGAGCTCTTTATTTAAAGATTGGTAGCGTTTAATCAGTGCTTGTTGTTCTTCTTCGCTCATGCTGTCCCAAGTATCGCTGACTTGTGTATCTGCATCTTTGGAAAAAAACCAAAAACGATCAAAGCCTGCGAAACTTGTTTGCAAAAAACCAAGTATGCAAAATGTAAGCACTAATCTTCTTTTAGCTACCATGTTGAACTTGATCCTCGCCCATCACCATTAACATTTCCAAATCTTCAACCATTTGAGGTGAGAGTTTTGGGGTTACAACTGCCTGATTTTCAGGTTGAGTTGTAATATCCAATGCATTTGGAAGTACTACAAATCCTGTAATTGCCGCTGCTAAAGCATATCCAGACATTTTAAAAAAACCGTATCTAGATTGTTTTTTATCTTGGATTTTTTCCAAAACATGGTTCATCACAGCAGGCTTATTTTGGTGATGCTGTGCGAGTCCATCAAGCTTGGAAGAAACTTGTTTTAAGAAATCATCTTGTTTCATTCGGATGATCCTCCTGTATATGGATTCATGTGTGACAAACTTAAGCGCAAAGCTTGAATTGCTCGGTGGTAATGCGTTTTTACACTGCCTTCGGTGCAATTCATAACTTGTGCAGTGGTTTTAGTGTCAAATCCTTCCCATGCACGAAGCATAAAAGCTTGTTGTTGACGTGTTGGAAGTTGCGCAATCGCATTTTGTATTTCTTCAGCATCAAGAGCTTGATCTAAAAAATCAAAAGGATTGAGTGTGCTTTCATCTACAATATCAAGTTGTTCAATATCGTCATCGTCTAAACTTACTTTTTTAAAAAAAGAAAAAGGTTGTGCACGACGAGCTTCTTTACGGCGCCAATCTTGTAATTTGTTATTTAAAATGGTGTAGAACAGGGGATACCATTCATCTGTGGTTTTGTCTGAATAAGATTTGTGTAAAGAAATAAAAGCTTCTTGTACCAAATCCATTGCAATACCATGATGTCCCTGAGTTGCACTTTCCATCATAACTAAAGCACGGCCTGTAACTTCATTCATGAAGTTTTTTAGGCGAAGTTCGGCAGTACTCTTAAGAGTACTTGGTGTTTCTATCCGAGACTGTTTGGGTGCTGAGTCCATAGAGATGGAAAATCCTGTCATTGAATCCCCACCATCATTAACAAGTTTATATTCTATATAACGTTGAAAACAATGGTTGGGTTGACATCACAAGTTATTATTTTTCTAGTGTAATCTATTTTTAAATAAGGGCTAGCTTATTTAAAATAAAATAACGATGTTTTTAAAGGCGTTGGCGAACCATTTCAAAGAAGCAAATAGAACCTGCAATTGCTACGTTTAAAGATTCTTGACCACCGGGTTGTGGAATGGCAACAGCTTCGGCATTTTTTAAAGCATAGCTAGATGCACCTTGCCCTTCGTTACCTAAAATCCAAACACATTGTTTTCTTAAGTTTTTGCTATATAAACTTTCAGATTGATGTGAGCTAGTAACATAAACAGGAATGGTGAATTTACTTAAAATATCTTCAAGTTCCACATTTTCATACGTATTTAATGAAAAATGTGCACCCATTCCCGCACGTAAAACGCGTGGTGACCAAATAGAAGCAGAGCCTTTTGTACATACAACTTGCTCAATACCTGCTGCTGCAGCTGAACGTAATAAAGTACCTACGTTACCTGGGTCTTGAATGTTGTCTAAAATAAGCGTGTCTTCAGTAAAATTAAGAGCATCACGAGATGTAGGTAAGTCTACAATTGCAAGACAAGCCAAAGATGTACCTAAAGTACTTAAATCTTTATATAAAGATTCGCTTAATACAAAAACATTGCCATCGTATAAAGAAACAATTTTTTCTAAATCTGGGTGGCTATAAGCGACTTCAGTTGTAAAAATTGAAACGATAGGGCGTTTCTGTTCTAACCAAGCAAGGCTTAAATGCGTGCCTTCAAGTACTGTTTGACGGTTTTTTTTACGATAAGCATTTTGATCAATTAAACCACGTAAGTGTTTAATTTTAGGATTATCTTTTGAATCTAGAAAAAAAGCTGGCATGGGAGATTTTATCCATGAAAGTAAGTATGCAGTTTGCATGACTTACTTTCATTTTTTGAAATTAGTTGTGGTATTGAGTGACAAGGTCAACTTCATTTTTAGAACCAATAACAACAGGAACACGTTGATGAAGTTCAGTTGGTTGGATATCTAAAATACGTACACGACCTGTGGTAGATGCACCACCAGCTTGCTCCATAAGCATGCTCATAGGGTTTGCTTCGTACATTAAACGTAGACGACCTGCTTTTTTAGGATCTTTTGTATCGTATGGATACATGAAAATACCTGTACGGCAAAGAATACGATGAATATCACCTACCATACATGCAACCCAACGCATATTGAAGTCTTTTTCGCGTGGACCAGTTTTACCTGCTAGTAATTCATCGATATAGCGTTTTACGGGTGCTTCCCAATGACGTTGGTTTGATGCATTAATTGCATATTCTTTAGTATCAGCAGCAACTTGAATATTGTCTGAAGTAAGTAAGAATTCTTTAGATTCAGGGTCAAAAGTAAAGAATACAGTACCTGCACCAACTGTTAATGCCATCATTGTAGATGGGCCATAAAGTACGTAACCTGCAGCAGCTTGATTTACGCCTGCTTGCATGAAATCTTCAGCTTGAGTAACTGCATTTTTTGCAGGCAAAATAGAGAAAATAGTCCCTACGCACATGTTGATATCAATGTTGCTTGAACCATCTAATGGATCAAATAAAACAAGGTATTCACCATTTTCTTGTGCTGGGGTAAATTCGTCTAATTCTTCAGAAGCCAAACCACCTACATGTGGATGTACTTTTAAAGCATCGATTAAATAGTCATTAGAAATAACATCTAATTTCTTTTGTTCTTCGCCTTGTACGTTTTCGTGTTGTGCGCTACCTAAAACACCTGCTAAAGCACCCTTTTGTAAAAGTTGATCAATATCTTTACAAGTGTTGGCAATTGTTTCAATAACTTGAGCAAGTTCAGGTGTTAAATTACCACTTTGTTTTTGTAAGAATTGATCGAGGGTGAGGTATGACATGGTAGGGAAACTCCGAAAATAGGATTGATAAGACTTATCAAAAACAATATTGCGGACTATTTTAGAGCAGAACGCGCTAAAAGAAAAATTAAACTACACTATTTGACGTGATTTTACCCTTGCAACTATTTTAGGAACTGCTATGTTGATATAAATAATTGAAAAATATTGGAGAGTGAAAAATGACAACATTAAAGTTTGATAAGACTCCAACGCCTAATGAGGCAATTAAACTTGATGATATTTCTGTAGATAGCGTAAAAGCAGCATGGAAAGATTATGAAGCTAAGCCTGAGTATAAAAAAGTAAATAAACACGATTTAATAGAAGCCATGCAAAGCTCGGAAGAAAATCCTCAAACTTAAAAAAAATTCGAATAAACCGATATAAAAAAGCACCTCATAAAATGAAGTGCTTTTTTATTTTTGA
Organism: Acinetobacter sp. FY683; assembly: GCF_059515885.1. NCBI lineage: Bacteria > Pseudomonadati > Pseudomonadota > Gammaproteobacteria > Moraxellales > Moraxellaceae > Acinetobacter > Acinetobacter sp. FY683. The sequence goes on from NZ_JCAKNA010000003.1 coordinate 76,600, forward strand.
TGTCTTATGTAGAAATCAAAATATTATTTTAAAAGTGGTGGAACAGCTTCGTAGTTAATTTCTACACGACGGTTCTCTTTCCATGCATTTTCATCATGACCTGCGTTTACAGGCATTTCTTTACCATAACTTACAGCTTCAAGTTGAACTGGGTTAACACCTGTTGTTACAAGGAAGTTTTCAACAGCTTTTGCACGACGCTCACCAAGAGCCATGTTGTATTCACGTGTGCCACGCTCATCTGTATGACCTGTAAGTGCAACACGTGAGTTTGCATTTGCCATTAAGAATTGGGCATGTGCTTGAAGTGTTTGATAGTCTTGGTTGGTTAATTCACTGCTGTCATAGTCAAAGTGAACTACACGTTTTGCTAAAAATGCTTTATTTGCAGCAGTTACACCTTTTGAAGAAGCACCAGCTAAGTTTTGTGCATTTAATGCTGCATCTTCGCTTAAACCTGAGGTGTTTACACTTCCTGCACCATTTGGAAATTGTGTTGCATCCGTTATATTTGCAGGTTTACGGCTTGCACAACCCGTCATAACTAAAGCGGTAGCTAAAAGTGGTAAAACTAAAAATTTAACAGTTTTCATAGTATTGATCTCTAAAGTTAGTTTGAAATTTTAAAATTATTTAGGTGCCCATGCAGGTTCACGAACTTCACCTTGTTCACTTGGTAAGTTCATACGGAAACGTCCATCTAACGACATAACTGACAATAAACCACGATTTCCTTCACGTGTTGCATATACCACCATTTGTCCGTTAGGAGAGAAGCTTGGAGATTCATCTAAACTTGTTGGTGTTAAAATATTGGTAATACCCGAGTTTAAATCTTGAATAGCAACTTTGTAATTACTACCACTAGGGCGGTGTACAAGAGCTAACTTTTTACCATCTGCACTTAATGTTCCACGAGCATTGAATGCACCTCGGAAAGTTAGGCGTTTGGTTGAGCCTGTATCTAAGTTATAGGTATAGATTTGTGCAGAACCACCACGGTCAGAAGTGAAAATAAATGATTTTCCATCGGGTGCATAGCGTGCTTCTGTATCAATTGCACTATCATTTGTCATACGTTGCAATTCGCGAGTCTGTAAGTTCATTTGATAAACTTCAGGGTTGCCATGCATAGAAGCTGTAAATAACATGCTTTTGCCATCTGGCGAAAAGCTTGGTGCCCCATTTAAGCCACGGAAGCTTGCTAATTTTTCACGCTGACCTGTTGCTAAATCTTGAACATAAATTGCAGGACGTTTGGTTTCAAATGAAACGTATGCAATTTTTTTCGCATCAGGTGTCCAAGCAGGGGAAAGGATAGGATCGCGTGAAGTTAGTACAGTACGTGGTTGTGCACCATCTGTATCTGCAATTTGTAATGTATAGCGTTCATTTGGTGTTGCTGGATTACGTAACACATAAGCAATACGGCCACTAAAGTCACCTTTAATGCCTGTAAGTGCTTCATAAATGGTGTCACTAATCATATGTCCTGCTGCACGTAAACGAGAGGCAGGAACAGTGAGTAATTCGTTTAACAAATATTGTTGTTTTTGAACATCATATAATTGATAGTGAATTTCGTATGCACCATCCGCATTTTGTTTAGTTGTTCCTGTTACAACATAAGGAACTCCAGCACTTTGCCAAGCAGCAGCATTTGGGTTGTTCATGCTTGCCGTGGCAGGTAGGTTTTGTGATGCACTTGCGAATTTACCTGAACGATTTAAGTCAGTTTCAATAATAGGATAAAGACTAGAATCATTTGCAAAAGGAATAATTGCAATTTTGGGAGCTTCTTCAGGTGCTTTAGCAATTTCTAGATGCAACTGTGCATGTGCAGAAATTGAAATGGTTGCACCTAAAGAGGTAAGAATAGCTAGGCAGAGTAGATGTTTACGAGTTTTTTCCATCATTCGTTATTAACTCAAATCAAATGGTTTATTGTGTTTGTTTCACATAATGGCACGATTTTATTATATTTAAAGTAAATGATTATTAAGAACTGTTAAAACAATATAAAAGTGTTTAAAAATAAAACAAAAAATTATTAAATAAAGCCATTGTTTTAGTCAATGGCTTTATTGGGTGTTAATGCATTTACTATTTTGATGTAAAACTTGAGGTAAATGATCTTGCCTCACGTCGTGCATCTGGATCTGAAGGCATAGGGTATGGTGCAGCAGCACGAACGGCAGCTTCAATACTTGCTTTCATATCTGGGTCACTGGAGTTAACAACAACAGATTGCACCGCACCACTTTCACTTAGAGTAACGCGTGCAGTTGCACGTTTACCTGATGAACCTGATGGTGTATCCCATGCACGTTTAATTTTATTTTCAAAATCCTGCTTGGCTGAAGAGGCAATTCGTTTGGCTTCCGCTTTTTTGGTGGCAGCTTCTTCAGCGGCTTTTTTTGCTGCAGATGCTTTTGCATCAGCATCGGCTTTTGCTTTCGCGTCTGCAGCAGCCTTAGCATCATTTGCCGCTTTTGCCTTTGCATCCGCAGCAGCTTTGGCTTTAGCATCATTTGCCGCTTTTGCCTTTGCATCCGCAGCAGCCTTAGCATCATTTGCCTTTGCATCCGCAGCAGCTTTGGCTTTAGCGTCATTTGCCGCTTTCAGTTTTGCATCTGCAGCAGCTTTTGCTTTAGCATCATTTGCTGCTTTCAGTTTTGCATCCGCAGCAGCTTTTGCTTCAGCGGCAGCCTTAGCTTTAGCATCCGCAATAGCTTTTGATTTAGCATCATTTGCCACTTTAGCTTGTGCATCTGCTATCGCTTTTGCATCCGCAGCAGCTTTGGCTTTTTCACTTGCCTTTTTTGCATCTTCAGCAGCCTTAGCTTCTGCTTTTTGTGCTTCTTGCTTTGCTTTTTGGGTATTTGCAGGCGGTGTGGTTGGTATAACAGGAGCTTCAACACTTGGTTCAGCAGTCTGTGTAATTTCTTCTTTTACATTTGTATGAGCTGTTTCTTCAAACTCTGTCACTTCACGAGTTACAGGTTTTAAATCTTCAGGCGTTATTAAAACAGTTTTGATTTGCTTTGGTGGTTCAGGTGCTTTACTCATGCCCAAATAAAGCAAGCCAACAATTGCAATAACATGCACACCAAGTGTGAAAGCAATTGCAATTGAATTCTGTTTGAAAGGAGGCTTGTTGAAATCTTTCATAAATTATTTTAATGGCTCTGTAAGCAAACCTACCTGAGTAAGCCCCGCTTCTTGAAGACTGTTCATGAGTGACATAACTTCACCGTATGAACGTGTTTTTTCACCTTCAATGACTACATTAAGTTCTTTGTTTTCAGTTTTTGCGGTTTGTTGAGCTTGACTTAAAATAGCCGTAAGTTCTGCAAGTTCTAAAGGTTGATCGGCTTTTTGATCTTTATACTGTAAGAAATATTGTCCATCTTTATCTAAGCTGACAATAGCGGGCGCATCTTTAGATTCCATTGGAGTGCTATTTGCTTGAGGTAGATCGACTTTAATTCCGCTTGTGATCATTGGCGCAGTCACCATGAAAATCACTAAAAGTACAAGCATCACGTCAATATAGGGAACGACGTTCATCTCACTTTTTAGTGGTTTTTTGATACGCTCGAAGCGTCCTGAACGTTGAATCGCCATTATTTTTGATCCTGATTTGAATCTAAAGATTGACGTTGTAATAGTGCAATCATTTCTTCAGCAAATAAAGCACGGTCTGAATAAATAGATTCGCCTTTAGCTGTGAAATGGTTAAATGCTAATACAGCAGGAATTGCGGCAAAAAGACCAATAGCTGTTGCAATGAGGGCTTCTGCAATACCTGGAGCTACAGTGGCTAAGGTAACTTGGTCTACATCTGCAAGACCAATAAAGGCATTCATAATGCCCCAAACTGTACCAAATAAACCTACATACGGTGCAACAGAGCCAATACTTGCAAGCGCACCTAAGCCTTGTTCTAAATAACCTTGGTCACGGCTTAAACCAACACGTAAAATACGTTCTGTACCTTCAATTGTTTGATTTGATGATGCATTGCGCTTTTTAAGTTTCAGGAACTCTCCTAAACCTTGATAGAAAATATCTTCTAAGCCAACTCGTTTTGAGTTGAGCTGAGCATTGTTATATAGGGTATTTAATTCTGCACCAGACCAAAAGATTTTTTGGAAATGGTCATCTTCTGCTTGAGCTTTTTTATAGCTCATATGTAATTTGGCAATTAAGTACCAGCTAAATAATGATGCTAAAAGAAGCAAAAGCATAATTAGTTGTACAACTGGACTTGCTTGGAGAATAAGATCAGAAACGTGCAGGGTAGATTCTATTTGTGTTGCCATAATTACATTGAGCCAATTAATTTTTTTTAGTCTTGTTCCAATTCTTTTAGAATTAGTTCACGAATTTCTTCTGGGAGACGAGATGGTCGCATATCTGCATTAATACATGCCAATTCGACCTCACCAGATGCCAACATAATTTCACCACGATAAATATTCTGTTGCAATACAAAAGATGAAGCTTTACAAGAAACAACACTCGCAGTGACTGTTATTAAATCATCCATAAGAATTGGGCGTGAATATTTTAAGTTAATTTTATGTACCACAAAATTGTAATCTTTTTGATGCCAATAATGATCTATACCAGAAGCACGAAGCCATTCTGTACGAGTACGTTCCATAAAGCGAATATGATTTGCATGGTAAACAATACCACCAGCATCGGTATCTTCAATATATACACGAATGTTGAATTCGAATTTATTCGCCATTTTGGTATCCCATTTCTTTATTTCAAAGTGTTTTAGAAACTTTTGACTCAAATTTTAACTTAATATTTTACGAAAATATTTGATAAAAGCCGTGTTTTTCAGGGCAAGAATTTTATCATAATGACTTTGTTGTCCTATGGCACAAGGTTTCAAACTTAAGTCATTGAGTGTAAGTATATTTAGCTTAGTATAAAGTCATAAAAATAACTCATAGGATATTTTGTAAGTATTTGTTTTGTATGGTTGTTTTGTGGTTTTTGGGTTTGTGCGCACCTTGAATTATGTTTTAGATAGAAGCTAAAAGCGTAATAAATGCACTTTAATGTTGTTGTTTCTCCTGAATATTTTTAAATAATCATGTTTTAGGTTTATGCAAGTTGGCATTGAAGAGGGTGTACTTTTTCATTGCCTTGAAGATATAGGCTGTTTGTTGAGTTGTTCACAGCTAAAGTGTAATTTGCATTTGGTTGGTTTTGAGTTGTCCAGCCAAATTGTTTAATTGTATAGAGTTCTTGATTTGCGTTACTTTGCGAAATAGCCTGACCATTCCAGCATTTCTTTTGAGTGCATACTGTTACTTTTGAATGATCTTGAATAGAAACTTTGAATGAAGAATCTAAAACAGAACTAGAATGACAAGTTTTGTTTTTACATCTAATTTCATTGATTGTATTTTGGCAATTCCATGATGAAGTGTTTGCCCAAAGTAGTGTAGGGGCAATACTTGTACAAAGTATAATAATTAGAGTTTTCATTGTTAGTATCCTGTATTTATTTGGATTTTTTAGTACTTATTATTGTGTTTAGTGTTGGTGATCTGTTTTTATTAAGAATAATCATTATGTGATGTAAGTCACAAATATATAATAATATGTGATTAAAAAAATATGCAATGGTTTTAAGTGTGATCAATTTAAAATGTTTAATTGGAAAGAGGGTTAAGACCTGTTTTTATTTTTTAAGATTACTTTTTTTGTTTTAAGTTGTTGATTTTGTTTGGTTGGTTTTGTAGCTTTGCTATGGGGAAAATAATATTGAGAACAATGTGACACAACAAAATACGCAAGCGGTAGTTTTACAACAGCCGACTGATCAAATGATACGTTTGGATTTACAGCACTCAACGGATTGGGTGGTTGCTGGATCTGTATTGCTGAGTTTGATAGGTTTTTTACTGACAAGTTATCTTGTAAAAAAAACAACGCAGAATCAAATTGAATCAAATGTTAAGTTATATGAAAGTCAGGAAAAACTTAAATTGCTTGAGATTGACGAATCAAGGAATCTCCAAATTATAAATAAGCTTTGTGAAATTGAGCACTCAGTAAATAATATGCGTATTCTTTTTATAACAAAAAATAAGGAGGTATGGTTGGGAAATCTAAGTTCTAATGAGTTAATAGAACTTAAACAAGAAATGGTTGATTTACGATCATACATTATTAGTATTAGTCATTTTGTTAAGGTTTATAAGAGTTTGAATATAAAAAATAATGCTATAGATATTTATAATAAAATAGATGAAATTTTATCTGTAATGATGAATGGTGATACAGAGGAAGTGAATCATCAATTACAAGATCTCATAGATTTGAATAATAACTTTATTGATGTTATTCATGAACTACTTAATAAGTAAAGCAGCCTAAGCTGCTTTTTTTCTTACTTATCTTTCGGCTCTGGCGGTGTTAAACCAAACTGTAAATACGCCATATTTGTGGCAATACGACCACGTGCGGTACGCATAACATAACCTTGCTGAATTAAATAAGGCTCAATGACATCTTCAAGTGTACCCGAATCTTCCGCCATAGCCGCAGCCAAAGCTTCCACACCAGCAGGCCCACCATCAAAACGTTCAAGTAACATGCTTAAATAACGACGGTCTAAAGTATCTAAACCATCTTTATCTACTTTCAGCATATCTAAGGCAAGTTGCGCCATTTCTTGTGTTACTTCACCTGTGCCTTTCACTTGTGCATAATCACGAACACGGCGTAATAAACGGTTTGCAATACGCGGTGTGCCGCGCGCACGACGTGCAATTTCTTTTGCACCATCGTCTGTCATTGGCACATCCATTAGATTTGCCGAACGCGAAACAATGTGCGTTAAGTCTTCAACAGAATAGAATTCTAAACGCTGAACAATACCAAAACGGTCACGAAGCGGAGAGGTGAGTAAGCCTGCTCGTGTGGTTGCTGCAACTAAAGTGAAAGGTGGTAAATCTAACTTGATTGAACGTGCAGCAGGACCTTCACCAATCATAATATCGAGTTGGTAATCTTCCATTGCAGGGTAAAGAATTTCTTCAATTACAGGCGAAAGACGGTGAATTTCATCAATAAAGAGAACATCACCTTCTTCTAAGTTGGTCAGCATGGCTGCCAAATCACCTGCACGTTCAAGAACTGGTCCTGAAGTCGACTTTAAATTACCACCCATTTCACGGGCAATAATGTTGGCAAGTGTAGTTTTACCTAAACCCGGCGGTCCAAAAATAAGCGTGTGATCGAGTGCTTCGCCACGACCACGTGCTGCACCAATGAAGATTTCCATTTGTTCGCGAACCACAGGCTGACCAATGTAGTCATCGAGTGAGGTTGGTCGAATGGCACGATCAAAATGATCTTCAGGTTTTTCAGAACCACTAATTAAACGGTCTTGCATATATTCTGATTCTTCTCTAATCGGCTAATTATCTATTCATCGACTTTAATGCTGCACGGATAATTTCACCTGCTTCGGTCAATTCACCTTTTACTGCATTTACAAGTTTCTGCGCTTCAAGTGGTTTGTAACCTAATGATTGTAAAGCTGCTTCGGCTTCAGCAACAGCAGAACTTCCTGTGAACTGAATTTGTTCTACTGTTGAATTGGTTGGTTGTGAGCTTGTAGACATAGCTTTGAAGCGATCACGCAATTCAATCATGAGGCGTTCAGCAGTTTTTTTGCCTACACCCGGAACTTTAACAAGTGTATTCACATCTTCGTTTTCAACGGTATGAACAAGCATTTCCACGCTGAGTGTCGAAAGAATCGCAAGTGCCATTTTTGGCCCAACGCCATTAACTTTTAATAAAGTACGGAAAATGGTTTTTTCACGTGAATCTAAAAAACCATATAATAATTGAGCATCTTCACGAACGGCTAAGTGAGTCCAAATTGTTGCTTTTTGACCTTTCTGTAATTGGCAAAATGTAGACAGTGGCGTATCTATTTCATAGCCAACACCATTTACATTTAAAACAACGGTGGGTGCTTCCAATGCTAATACTTCGCCAATAAGACATCCGATCATGTTTGTTTTCGCTTCTTTGTTAATACGCTAATAGTAGTGGTGATTGCTTTTAAAGGCAAAAAATCCAATTGAATGTTTGTGGATAATCTATGCAATTATCCACACAATTCGTTCAAAAAATGCTGAGTTATAGATTTAGAGTAAACCTGCTTTATTTCCTTGTAGCTCTTGAGCCAAATTATAAGCTTGATGATCTGAAAACTTAGAAATTAAATCAAGTACTTGCATGATGTTGTCATAATGATCATCGGAAAATTGAGTGCCTGCACGTGTTAAAATTGCGAATAATCGATTTTCTTTAAAACTTAATGTTTTGTTTGGTGTGGTGAGTGGAATAAAAGCATCTAAAATATGTTGTAAGCTTTGATGGGCAATAATTTCTAAACCTGCTTTTTGCGGATGTTCGAAAATTTTATTTTTTGCAAGATTTTTTGCTTTATTAATACCGAGTTCAATATCAGGTGAGCAGTACTGTAATAAGCTTCCTGAAAGTTGCCCCATTAATATTTCACCATGTTTTTGGGCAAAAGCAGTGGTTACTTCATCGACTAGACGCTTCATAACTCGACCACGTAAAGCTGCAATTTTTTGTTGCCATGTTGTGGTGGTCAGTGCCAGTTCTTCAGGTGTTCCATAGTCGCCAATCAAATCTAAGAAAATAGGTTCGACTTCTTCATACGTCAGCATATTTAAAATAATGCCATCTTCAAGGTCGATTAATGCATAACAAATATCATCAGCAGCTTCTAATAGATAGGTAAGTGGATGACGGCAGTAATGGTAATCACCAAGTTGAATTAAACCGAGCTGTTCTGCAATTTGTGCCAAAATTTCTTTTTCAGATTGATAACAACCAAATTTTGCTCGTTGGCTTGCAGGAATATTACCTTGTGAGCTGATGGTTTTAGATAACCATGGATATTTTAAGTAAGCACCTAAGGTGGCATAGGTTAAACGCATGCCACCATTGTTCGGGTGATAGTCGATTTTGGTCAAAAGGCGTAAACCTTGTGCATTGCCTTCAAATTGACGTACATCGGCTTCTTGTTCAGGGCTTAAATCTTTTAAGAAGTCTGTATGCGAGGCATCATCAAACCATTCACGAATGGCATATTCACCAGCATGTCCAAAGGGCGGATTGCCAATATCATGCGCTAAACAGGCTGCTTGAATAATTGCGCCTACATCGGCAGGGGTAATCCAAGGCGGTAACTCATCTTGGATTTTTTCAGCGGCAAGCATACCCAATGAACGCCCAATACAGGACACTTCTAATGAGTGGGTGAGGCGAGTGTGAATACCATCGTGTTGTGTAAGGGGGTGGACTTGAGTTTTACGGTTGAGCTGTCGAAAACTTTGCGAAAATATAATGCGGTCATAGTCTTTATGATAAGGGCTTCGTGCTTGTTCTGTACTTTGCTTTTTACTGCCTAAACGAACTGTTGAAAGTAGTTCTAACCATCTCATTTGCATCATTTATCGTTATTCGCTCATCTCTTTGTTTATTATCATGCCAAAAAATGAAACAAAGCTCTAGTCGAGTGCGACGTAGCTTGTCTTTTATTTAAATGGTTCTATCAGTGAATTTACGTAAAAGATATATTTAATTATGAGTGCAGTGTTTAAAATTTGCATGTGTTTTACGTTTTAAAAGAAATAACAAAGGGTTTTAGGATTTTGAAAATGAAAAATAGTAAATTTTTGGCTTTAGCCGTAGCAGTATCTTTAGGTTTTTCTTTAACGGCATGTAATACAGTAGGTCGATCAGAGGGAGCATCACAGGTTTCAGCAGTTATATCTGACCCAAGTATTAAACTTGATAGTACACGTATGATGACTCACTTAGTTGCCTTTCAAAAAATTGCACAAGCCAATGGTGGGAATCGTGCTGTAGGTACAAAAGGTGGCATGGCATCTGCAAAATACATTTTAGATGAGGCAAAAAAAGCGGGTTTACAGGTACAAATGTTAGCGTTTGAAAATCGTGAAAAAGTGGTGGGGCAAAATATATTTGTAGAAATTCCAGGACAAACGAATGAATCAGTCGTATTGCTAGGCGCACATTATGATTCTGTAAAAATGGGACCGGGGATTAATGACAATGCTTCAGGTGTCGCATTGCTTCTAGATTTAATGCACCAATTAAAGGCTTCGAAAGAAAAACCTCAAAATACAATTGTTCTTGCTTTTTGGGATTCTGAAGAAACAGGCATTGCGGGTTCACAAGACTATGTAAAAAAATTAAGTGCTGAACAATTAAAAGGCATTAAGGCCTATATTAATGTAGATATGGTTGGAACAAAAAATCCAGATGTCATGATTGCTGATGCGTCTAAATCATCGGTAACGGACATGGAAAAATTGTTTAAAGAACGCCAAATGGATGAAAATGATTACAAGCCAGTTTTAGATAGTTTGAGAGCAGTTCCTACTCATGCTGGCGATATTGCATTGGAAAATACGTTATCTGAGTTTTTTAAAGATAAAAAAATTACGTTGAAAAAAGATGTATCAACTTTAACAGCAAGTGATACAGCACCCTTTTTAGGTAAAGTTCCTGTGACTTCCATCATTATGTTTAATGAGCAAATGAACGGAGATGAACTTGAGTTTGCGCCGTGTTATCACAAAAAGTGCGACACAATTGATCAGGTTGATCCAGAATCATTACAAATTGCGGGTGATGCGGTGGTCTATTTGTTGAATAGTCTATCTAGATAAGCAATGTATTGAATTCAATTTAGGTTTCTGCCCAAAATTAAAATGTAGATAAAGATTGCTCAAACTCTTTTTAATGGGCAGAACTCCTTTAGAATGATCAATATAGTTAAAACATGTGGTTAAAATTTTTATACATTCAAAATTTTTATCTGAAAATAAAGAATTTCTTTAAGTTTGTTACAGTTATTTTGCCGATTAATCTGTATTTCCATCTAGCCGATTTATCCAATACACAGTAGAATATGCGCTCTCTTCAAGTCACATTGTGGCAAGGTTCAAAAGACCTGCCCGTGGAGCCAAAATCAGCATGTTTATCGTGGCCGGTGCACCAGCACACTCTTCTTTTAAGAAAACGCAACTATTAACACGTCTATCTTCAATTAGTTCTGTTCAATCTATAGAAAGCCAGTGGGTTTATCTATTTGACCAAGCGTTGAATGAGCAACAACAGCAATCTGCTTTACAGCTATTAAACGATGGTCAATCTTTTGAACTACGCCAAGCTACAAGTGATGAAGTTCAAATATTAGTCACACCACGTGTAGGTACAATTTCTCCGTGGTCATCTAAAGCAACGGATATCTTTGCCAATTGTAATACCCCTATACACCGCCTTGAACGCGGTGTTTTGTTTACTTTGAAGGGTCTAAAAGACATTTCTCAAGAAGTAATTTTGGCATTGCATGACCGCATGACAGAAAGTGTTTTCAATCAAATTGAAGATGCTGCTGCATTGTTTTTAGAAACTGAACCAAAGCCTTTAAATTCAATTGATATTTTAGGTCAAGGTAAAGATGCACTGGTTAAAGCAAACTCTGAATTTGGTTTTGCATTATCAGATGAAGAAATCGATTATTTAACAGACGCATTTATCAAAATGGGTCGTAACCCGCATGACATCGAATTAATGATGTTTGCGCAAGCGAACTCTGAGCACTGCCGTCACAAAATTTTTGGTTCTGAGTGGACAATTGATGGTGAAGTTCAACCATTGTCATTGTTCCAGATGATTAAAAATACTTATAAAGAATCTCCAACAGATGTATTGTCGGCATATAAAGACAACGCTTCTGTAATTGTGGGCTTCGATACTCAGCGTTTCTATCCAAAACAAGATGCTGAAACCGGTCATCATGTTTATAAGTATAAGAGCCAAGCTGCTCATATCTTAATGAAGGTAGAAACACATAACCATCCAACTGCGATTGCGCCATTTGCTGGTGCTGCAACAGGTTCAGGCGGTGAAATCCGTGATGAAGGTGCAACAGGTCGTGGTGGTAAGCCAAAAGCAGGTTTAACAGGCTTTACGGTTTCTAACTTAAATATTCCTGGTTTTGAACAACCTTGGGAAGAAAATTACGGCAAACCATCTCGTATGGCTTCTCCACTTCAGATCATGATTGATGGTCCTTTGGGTGGCGCTGCATTTAATAACGAATTTGGTCGTCCTGCGTTAAATGGTTATTTCCGTACTTTCGAACAAAATGTAAATGGCGATGTAAAAGGCTTCCATAAGCCAATTATGATTGCGGGTGGTTACGGTAACATCCGTCCTGACCATGTAGAAAAAGATGCAATTCAACCGGGCGATTTATTAATTGTTCTTGGTGGTCCTGCAATGCTGATTGGTTTAGGCGGTGGTGCAGCATCTTCTGTAGATAGCGGTAAATTGGGTGAAAACCTTGACTTTGCTTCTGTACAACGTGAAAACCCAGAAATGGAACGTCGTTGCCAAGAAGTTATTGATACTTGCTGGCGCATGGAAGATTACAACCCAATCGTATCTGTACATGATGTAGGTGCGGGCGGTGTTTCAAATGCAATGCCTGAATTGGTGAATGATCACGAATTAGGTGCGGTACTTGATTTACGTAAAATTCCATCGCTTGAAAAAGGCATGTCTCCAATGGAGATTTGGTCAAACGAAGCGCAAGAGCGTTATGTATTGGCTATTCGCCCAAGCTCTTTAGAATTGTTTGAATCTATTTGTGAACGTGAGCGTTGCCCGTTTGCAGTGCTTGGTGAAGCGACTGAAGCTCGTCATTTAACTGTTGAAGATCCATTGTTTGAAAACAAAGCTGTGGATATGCCAATGCAAGTGATGCTTGGTGGTACACCGCGCATGAGCCGTACTTTTGAGACAATTGAACGTAAAGGCGATGACTTTGAAGCTTCAAAAGTAACTGATCTTAAAGATGCGATTTACCGTGTTCTTAAAAACCCGACAGTTGCGTCTAAATCATTCTTAATCACCATTGGTGATCGCTCTATTACGGGTATGGTTGCACGTGATCAGTTTGTAGGTAAATGGCAAGTTCCTGTCGCGGATGCTGCGGTAACTACAACAAGCTTAGTGGGTTACACAGGTGAAGCAATGGCAATGGGCGAACGTCCACCCGTTGCACTTCTAAATCCTGCTGCATCGGCACGTTTATCTGTTGCCGAGTCAATCTCGAACATCATGTCTGCAAAAATTGACCAGATTAGCGACATTAAATTGTCTGCAAACTGGATGGCTGCGGCAGGTCAACAAGGTGAAGACCAAGCATTATTCGAAGGCGTAAAAGCTATTGGTATGGAAATGTGTCCTGCATTGGGTATCGCAATTCCTGTAGGTAAAGATTCTTTATCTATGCGTACTACTTGGAATGATGAAGGTGAAGATAAAGCTGTAACATCTCCAATGTCAGGCGTAATTACTGCATTTGCACCAGTGACCGATGTTCGTAAAACCTTAACACCTGAACTTAAAAACTTAGAATCTGTACTTGTACGTATTGACTTGTCTAAAGGTCAATTCCGTTTAGGTGGTTCGATTTTAGCGCAAGTGTATAAAGCAATCGGTTCTGTGACTCCTGATGTTGATAGCTTTGATGACTTCAAAGCATTCTTTGCATTGGTTCAAGACTGGAACAACCGTGGCTTAATTCAGGCTTACCATGACATTGGTGATGGTGGTTTAGTTGCGACTGTTGCGGAAATGATGTTTGCTTCACGCTTAGGTGTGGCATTAGAAGATCAATCGGTTGCATCGTTATTTGCAGAAGAAATTGGTGCAGTGCTTCAAATCAGTAAGTCTGATTGGGCAGCATTAGAAGCCGAAGTTGTAGCATCTACATTGAAAGATGCAATTGCAGTAGTTGGTACTGTAAACAATACAGATACTTTAACTGTAAATGGTTTAAGCCTTGATCGTAGCGATCTTCAAGTGGCTTGGACTGAAGTGTCACACCAAATCCAACGTTTACGTGACAACGTAGAAACTGCAGATCAAGAATTTGCTTTAATTACAGACAAATCACACCAAGGTTTAATTGCTAAACCTACGTTTGATTTGAATGAACCAATTGAAGCGCCGTACATTGCGGAACGCCGTCCAAGCATGGTGATTTTACGTGAACAAGGTGTAAATGGTCATGTTGAAATGGCTGCTGCATTTGACAAAGTCGGTTTCAATACTGTCGATGTACACATGAGTGATTTACTTGCAGGTCGTGTAAGCCTAGATGATTTCGAAGGTTTAGTGGCGTGTGGTGGCTTCTCTTACGGTGACGTACTTGGTGCAGGCGGTGGTTGGGCTAAATCGGTATTGTTCAATCCGAAGCTTCGTGACCAGTTCGAGAAATTCTTCAACCGTGATGAAACATTCTCTTTAGGTATTTGTAACGGCTGTCAAATGTTGTCACAACTTGCGCCATTAATTCCTGGTGCAGAAGCTTGGCCACGTTTCCATCGCAATACATCTGAAATGTTTGAAGCACGTGCTGTAAACGTACGTGTTGAAAAATCGAAGTCTGTATTGTTAGAAGGTATGGAAGGTTCGATTTTACCAATTGCGGTTGCACATGGTGAAGGTCGTGTTGTAGCGCCGGAATCTAATATTGCTGCGTTGAATGCGGGTGACCAAGTGATTTTACGTTATGTAGATAGCTATGGTAACCCAACGCAACATTACCCAATGAACCCGAATGGTTCTCCTGAAGCGATTTCAGGTGTGACGTCTACAGATGGTCGTGCAACAATTATGATGCCACACCCTGAACGTAATTTCCGTGCTATTCAGCATTCTTGGAAACCTGAAGATTGGGATCAAGATGGTGCATGGTTACGTATGTTCCGTAATGCACGTAAGTTCATTGGTTAATTTGAACTGCGTTTAGAAAAAGCCACCTTCGGGTGGCTTTTTTATTTTGTTGCAATTTAAAGATGATTTGTACATAAACTTGCTAGACTTGGTTCATATTTTGCATTTATATAAAGGTAATGATGTTTTTGTGTGTTTTATGCACAGAAAAATTACAACAATTAAGTAGTTGGATAACTCGATAATTTCAGTATCAACACTCAAGTATGAGGTGATGAAATGATTAATAGTGAAAAGCTCACGGATGATAAAGTTGAACTAAAGCAGAAAGGTTGGAAATTATTTGGTGCTGTTATTGTGGTTCAGGCTGTATTGCTGAGTGCAAGTTATGTGTTGAATAGTTTCTAGAAATAGAATAAAAAAACCACCGTAAGGTGGTTTTTTTATTGCTGGAAATATTTCTCTTACTTTTGAAAGGGCAATAGTAATAAAAAACTTTTATTAGAATGAAGAAGCATTTTTTCTTCACAGTCTAACGTGCGATATGAAGATTCTTATGAAAAGGCTAATGAATATCAGGAGGAAGAACGACAAGCTATTCAATTATTTAGAAATCTTTATGATATTAGAAAAAAAGTACAATTAAAGAAAATTTGATTAAATTAAAATATTTAAGACTTATAAAAGTTATTTAATCTATCAATGAATGCTCCTTCTCCCTAACTCTCTCTTAAAAGGAGAGGGAATACCAATATTAATTTTTTATGTTTATTAATATTATAGTAATGAATTTAAATACTTAAACTCATTTACTAGTTTCCTGAAAAGACCAACTTATCATCTTAGAAGTAGGGATATGAAATAGAGAAGTAAAAAAAGCTTTAGTTATAACTAAAGCTTTTAAAGTAACGGTGAACACAATTAGCCTAAGTTAAAAGCGCCTGTAATACCTGCAATTAACATTTGCGTACCAATGACAGCCAAAATAAGCCCCATTAAACGCGTCACAATGTTTAAACCATTTTGACCAATTTTGGAAATAATTTGATTACAAAAAATAAAACAGAAGTAAGTGATGACACATAGAACAAAGAAAACAGCGATTGTTAATAAATCTGTTTCAATACCGCCAGAAGAATAGCTCATTGCTGTTGCGATCGTTCCAGGTCCAGCAAGTAAGGGTACGGCTAATGGAGAAATTGAAATATCATTATTGGTATCTGCATTACTTGAAGAGTGGATTGTAGATGCAGAACCTTGCAGCATGTGATAACCAATCATAAATACAAGAATACCGCCTGTAATACGTAGTGCAGGTAAGGTAATTCCAAATAAGGTAAAGATTTTTTGTCCAAGTAATGCAAACAATGAAATTAATATGAAAGTTAAAGTAAGTGCTTTTAGAGCAGTCGCTTTTTTCATTTCATTGCTCATACTGCCTGTTAAACCGGCAAATGCAGCAGTATTTGCAATTGGATTCATGATTGCAAAGAACGCCATAAAGACAGTCAGCATGTGTTCATAAAGCATATTCATTGGTGTTCCCTTGTTGTACTAGTGCAATTTAAATATCTGTTTTTATTAATTTAAGGAATAAAAAAGATGAATACAAGATTTATTAACAATCATCTATTTATTTTATAGTATTTAGGTCGGTTTTTATTTTTTATTGATTGAAATTTAAACCATTATGGAATTTAGTATTTTATATGTAGCTTGTGATTTAACGCTTAGGTTCAACTATACAAAGTGATATGACTGAAAGTTGGAAGAAAAAATGATTATAGATCATGGGTAAGATTTGTTAAATTGATAACAGTAATTATGGGGTGGTTGGCTAATGTTAAAGCTTATTTATTATGTTCCTGAATCTCATCTTGAATCTACTAAACTTGCTATCTTTGACGCGGGTGCTGGTGGTATAGGTCATTATGAACATTGTGCTTGGCAAGTGCTTGGTACAGGTCAATTTAAACCTGTAAAAGGCGCGAATCCATTTATTGGTGAACTTGAAACATTGGAACAGCTACCTGAATGGAGAGTCGAAACCATTGTGCCTGAAGAAAAAGCCAAAATTGTGGTAAATGCATTGAAAGCAAGTCATCCCTATGAAGAACCTGCTTTTGAGTTTTTACAAATTATTGATATTTAAATGTAAGACAGGGCTGAAAAATCATTTTTTGTCGGGATTAAGTTTTTTATCAATATAAAGATATAAAGGACCTACGGTGCTCATGACTCCAATCATTCGTACAACATGAAATGCCGTGACCATAGGAACACCTAAATGAAGTACTTTTGCGGTTAGGGTCATTTCAGCAACTCCACCAGGTGATAAACCCAATAAAATAGTGGGTATAGGAATATCAACAAAATAAACCAAGGCATAAGAACATAAAAATGCCATACCAATACTTAAGATATTTGCTCCTGCTACAACAGACATATATCTTGGTGCGGTTTTAAAGAAACTTTGACTAAACTTATTTCCTAAAGACCAACCTAAAAGCACCTGACCTAAATGCAAAATAGATGGTGGAATAGATGATAATTGAATGCTGTTTGATGTTAGAAGAATAGCGACAAGTAAAGGACCAAATGTCCAAGGGTTGGGAAGTTTAAATTTTTTAAAAATAAAGCACCCTAATAAACATAAGACAAATAGCAAAATGAACTTTCCCCAATGAATAGGGATGCTTGAAATTAAAGATTGATCTGAGCCATGCCAACCCATTAAACGGTAAAAGAAGGGGATAAATACAACGACTAACAGAACACGTAAAGCATGTGCAGATGCTACTTTATCTACGCGAGCTTGATAATGTTCGGCTAAATTCGACATTTCATTTGCACCACCAACCGCAGAACCAAACCATGCTGTTTTAAAGTCGACATGTCCCCATTTAAAAACAATACATGCAGTTACTGCACCCATGATTAATGCAAAGGCTAATCCTACCAATAAAACTGCCCAATGGCTGAGTACTGTTCGAATCATATCGGGGGTGAAATATAAACCTAGCGATAAGCCAATAATAAGCAGACCAACTTGACGTGCAGATTTATGACATTCGATAGGTGCATTGTTGATTTTTAAAAGAGCGGTTACAAATAAAGGACCAAGTAACCAAGGAATAGGCAAGTTGAGTTGCTGCGCTATAAATGCACCA
The DNA here is from genome assembly GCF_059515885.1 of Acinetobacter sp. FY683. Lineage (NCBI taxonomy): Bacteria > Pseudomonadati > Pseudomonadota > Gammaproteobacteria > Moraxellales > Moraxellaceae > Acinetobacter > Acinetobacter sp. FY683. The sequence continues at coordinate 94,635 of NZ_JCAKNA010000003.1, forward strand.
CAAAGGGCAAAGCAAAAACTGTAGAAATATTGGAAATAAAGCATACCGTTTTATATGTATCTTAAAAAGGAGTATCAATACACAATTTGTATGTTGATACTCCTTATAAATTAAGCAGAAGTTGGATTGCGACGGTTACGGATATAACGGAATAATGGTAATACAACCATTAGCCCTGCAAGAATCCAAAGTACTTTAGTGATTGGACCATGAAATAAAATAGATAAATCACCATGAGAAATAGATAGTGCACGTCTTAAGCTAGATTCCATAAGCTCACCCAGTACATAACCTAAAATTAATGCGGAAAGTGGGAAATTCATTTTTCTTAATAAATAACCAAAAATGCCCAATACCACCATAAATACAAGATCAAATACGGTACTGTGAATTGCATATACACCAACAAAGCTTACTGTTGCAATTGCAGGAATAAGAATGTAATTCGGAATAGTGAGAAGCTTTGCAAAGAAGCCAACCATTGGAATATTCATGACCAATAGAATGACGTTACCAATGAAAAGCGATGCAATTAAGCCCCAAACAATAGTCGGTTGTTCCGTAAAAAGTTGTGGTCCTGGTGTAATGTTGTAAAGGGTTAATGCACCAAGCATTACCGCCGTTGTACCTGAGCCAGGGACACCTAAAGTTAACATTGGAACAAAGGAACCACATGCAGAAGCGTTATTTGCTGCTTCTGGTGCTGCAATACCTCGTAAGTCACCTTCACCAAACTGATTGTTTTTTCCTGCAAGTTTGCGTTCACTGGTATATGCCATAGCACTTGCAATTGTTGCACCTGCACCAGGTAAAATACCCACAATGAAACCTAAAAATGAAGAACGAATAATAGCGCCCAAAGAGAATATAAACTCTTTAAAGTTGAAGAGGGTACGTTTGCCTTGGTTTAAGGCTTTTTGTCCAAGTGTGGTTTGTTCAAGCATAATGAGAATTTCGCTGATACTGAAAAAACCAATCACAATAGTTGTAAATTGAATACCATCACTTAGGTTTACAGAGTCAAAGGTAAAACGATAAACACCTGTGACTGCATCCACACCAACAGTGGCTAAACCAAGACCAATTAAAGCGGCTATGCCTGTTTTTACAGGTTGGTCGCTAATAAGACCACTTAAGCAGGTCAATGCAAAGACCATTAGAACAAAATATTCGGCAGGACCAAATACAATTGCCCATTTTGCTAAAAGTGGCGCAAATAGAACAATACCTAAGGTAGCAACCATGCTTCCGATAAATGAACTAGCCGCAGATAAAGAGAGTGCAATTCCAGCTTTACCTTGTTTAGCAAGTGGATAACCATCTAAGGTAGACATAATGGCGGCAGCATCTCCAGGTACGTTAATGAGAATAGCTGAAATACGTCCACCATATTCACAACCTAAATACACGGCAGCAAGTAAAATTAGAGCACTTTCTGGTGGTAAACCTAATGCAAATGCAAAAGGTAAAAGTAGAGCAACACCGTTAATTGGTCCTAAACCTGGTAATAAACCGACAATGGTGCCAATGAAAGCACCAATTAAAGCAATTAATAAATTTTGTGGTTGTAAGGCAATTTCAAATCCGTGTGCAAGGTACGCTAAAGTATCCATTTATTGTTATCTCACTTGCTAAAGAAAAAGCCTAAAGGCAAAGGAACATCTAAACCATAGTCGAACATCAGGTAGCAAAACACGCTAAGTGAAATAGCACTAATGAGGGAAGCTTTAATATTTCCACCAAATAAAATACTAAGGGCAAAACACATAATGGTAGTTGCTAGAATGAAACCTAGAAATTCGAAGGTAAATGCATAAATAAAAAAGAAGAGAAGTGTTAAGCACACTTTTTTTAATATAAGAGGATTTAAAAAACCGACATCAACTTTGTCTGAGAGTTTTTTAGGTCTAAAAACCAAATAAATACAACTAATAATCAGAAGTGAAAGCAGAAGTAGTGGGTAGGGTCTTGGTCCAAGCGGATCGTATGCAATTGGAGCCACAAAACCCCATGCAATAAAGAGTAATCCAAAGCATGCAATACCGATACTGCCTATAAAAATCCTTTCAAAAAGCATGATGATATTTCCTTTTAATAATAAGAATAAGCTCATTAAAGCTTGAGCTTATTCTTCCTTTTTTGTTTTTAATTCTGACTACTTACCAATTAGATAGTATTCTTTTGATAATTCACGAAGTTGATTCGTTTGCTTGTACACATATTGAGTTAACTCATCACCAGTCAAAGTTAAAGGCAATAAGTCATATTGTTGACGAATTTGTTCAAATTTTTCATTTTTTGCCATAGCATCGAATGAAGATTTCCACCAGTTATATGCTTCGTCACTAACTTTAGGCCCCATGTAATAACCGCGAATTACAGGCCATTCAATATCAAAACCTTGTTCTTTTGCTGTTGGTATAGATGCTAAATTGCCTGGTAAGCGGTCTTTTGAAAATACGGCTAATACACGCATTTTACCTGCTTTCATGTGTGGAACAATTTCAGCAACGCCTGCACTTACAACTTGAATATGATCACCAAGTACAGCTGTTACAGCCTCACCACCGCCTTCAAGAGCAATGTAGGTCATATTTTTAGGGTCTATACCTGCAACTTTTGCGAGCATGGCAGTCTGCATCCAATCTTGACCACCAACACTACCACCCGCACCAAAGCTTACTGCTTGAGGATTCTTTTTCAATGCCTCAACAAGATCATTTAAATTTTTGTAAGGAGAGTCTGCTTTTACCGCAACCATACCGTAGTCTGTACCAATAACAGACAACCAGCGGACATCTTTTTCTGTATATTTGCCGAACTTACCTTGAGCGATATTGAGTAAAGATCCTGTCGAAAAAGCGACAATAGCATTGTCATTTGCAGGGTCGTTGGCAATAATTTTGTTATATGCAACTGCACCAACACCACCTGGCATGTATGTTACTCGCATAGGAGCTTCAAGAATGTCAGTTGCTTTTAAACCATTTTGAGCGAGCTTACAGGTCAGATCAAAGCCACCACCTGGTTTAGCTGGGGCAATACATTCAGGTCGTTTAGGTTCACCAGATGTAATTTTTTCTTTATTACAGCCTGCAAGACTAAGTCCAATTGTTAGCACTGAGCCTGTAATGAATAGTGATTTTTTAATCATTATTTTGATACTCCTTTATTTTAATATTCCATTAATTATTGAACTGATTTATTAAAAAATCTACAAAATCAAATTCTAATAATGAATTTATATTTACATTAAATTCATAAAATTTGCACACTTATATTTATTATAAATTGTTAATATCATTGGTTTTATAGTGTAGTGATTCGTCTGAATTTTAGGAGTAATAAGGGTTCTAAGAAAAAATAGATAAATATTGGAACAAAAATATTTGCTCTGTTTTTGATCAAATAAGTTTTTGTATCTTGTATAAAATTCTAAATAATAAAAATTCCACATCATTTCTTTTGAAGTATGTAAATGTTTAAAACGTGATAAAGGTTATAAGGATGTTTAAAAATAGTATTCAGAACCTCATAATTTTCTATCTAAATTTTATAATGATTATTTCCAAACTCAAGGGACAGGTAAAAGCTCAATGATTATTGGATAGTCTTCTACAGTCGCTTTTAATGTTTATAGCATGCAAAACCCAAAATATTGATTATGAGGTCGTGATGCTAATACAGGATCATTTATTTCATCTGTAAAAAGTTTGTCTTACGGCTCACAAGAAGCAAAAGCTTTTAAATAAATGAACCTAAATAGAAAAAGACCTATATTTAATATAGGTCTTTTTATTTTAAACTTTTTGAATAAATAGATTTCGATCAAAACGATACTGTGGGAAGAATACACCATCTTCAGCACGTTCACCTGCACCAATGACCATTACTGGGTATTGCTGATGGTTAAGTTTTAAAATTTTAGCGACTAAAGGCTCATCGAATCCTTCCATCATACAACTATCAAAGCCATAAGCACGAAGAGCTAATACAAGATTTTCACAAGCAAGTGCCGTAGTTTTTGTTGCCCAAAGTTTTGCATCATCTGTGCTGAATGCCGTAACTGGAAGTTGCTTATCTAGTGTACGTGCAACTTTGAAAGCTACTTTCTTAAAGTTACCTAGTGAATTAAAGTAACCTGTCTTATAGTTGTATGGAATGAACTTGTAATATTTTTGAACCATAGCAGGAACTTTCGGAAGTGGAAATTCCTTGATATTACGTTTTGCCATTTCATCAATTCGGTCTGTACGTGCTACGCATACAATGAGCTCGGAAGCAGTTTTTGCTGCTAATTGACCTAAACAAGCTTTGACGAGTTGTTTTTTCTTCTCAGGATTTTGAACAACATAGAATGTCCAAGGCTGTAAATTTGAAGAATTAGGTGCAAGTAAGGCTAAATCTAAACAGGCATCAAGCACATCTTCAGGAATAGCTTTTTCGGTAAATTTACGTACAGAACGACGGCTTTCAATAACTTTACGGAAGTTATTAATATCAATATCTTGAGGAGCAGGCTCGTAATAACGCTTTTTTTCAGAAGTGGTCATGTTTATTCTTCATAAGATGATGCACTTTAAATGAAAGTAAAAAGTGCATCATGGACTTTAGTTGAACTGTGTAAAATCGGGTTTACGTTTTTGCATAAATGCAGAAAGCGCCTCTTTCATTTCAGGTGAAGCAACACGCTTCATAAAGATTTCAGCTTCATGGTCAATACATTCTACAATTTCTGTTAAATTGTGCTTCATGAGTGCTTTCGTTTGACGTAAAGATGCTAAAGGTAAAGCAGCTAAATGCTGTGCTTGTTTTAAAGCCGTTGCATAAACATCATCTTCAATACTATTTACAATACCAGCACTTAAAGCTTTTTCGCTATTAAATTTTTGAGCAGTAAATAATAGTTCAGCAGCTTTATGATAACCCGCTTGTTGAATGAGCAATTTACTTGAAGCACCTTCAGGCGATAAGCCTAAGCTTACAAATGGAATTTGGAATAGGGCAGTGTTGTCACTATAAACAAGGTCTGCATGTAACAAAATAGTGACACCAATACCAATGGCAACACCACGAACTGCAGAAATTAACGGTTTAGAAAAACGAGCAGCTGATTTTAATACCACAAATGGAGGCGCATCACCTGCTTTAGTTTGTAGTGGTGTTTGAATAAACTTCATGAAATCTTGCATGTCATTACCCGCACTAAAGTCGGCATCTTGACCACGTAAAATCACAACACGAACACTGTTATCTAAATCTGCTTGATCTAAAGCTTCAGCAATTTTTAAATAGAGTTCACCATAAATTGCATTTTTTGCTTCAGGGCGATTGATTGCTAAAGTTAATACGCCATTTTCTAAAGATGCGTTTAAATGTTGATGAGGTTGTTGAATACAACTGAGTGTCATCGTACTATCCTTGCTTTAAACTTAATTTATTCTATGGTTCATTATGTCGCATATTTTTAATATGGACACAACTCATGAGTCATAAAAAGTCAGATCGGTTATGAATTATAAATTTGATTATCTCGTTTTTATTGGTCGTCTACAGCCATTTCATTTGGCACACATGAAAACCATTCAAATTGCTTTAGAGCAAAGTCAGTTTGTGGTTTTAGCATTAGGTTCGGCGCAACTTGAACGTAATATCAAAAATCCATTTTTAGCGACAGAACGTGAAAAAATGGTGCTCTCTAATTTTTCAGAAGATGATCAAAAACGGATTAAGTTTGTTCATGTTGTTGATGTGTATAACGATGAAAAATGGCAGAAACTTGTTAAATCTTTAGTCGCTGACGTTGTTGTACCTGAGGCTAAAATTGGTTTAATTGGACATTTCAAAGATGATTCATCTTACTATTTAAAATTTTTCCCTGAATGGGAAATGGTGGAGCTTGAAAGCCTTGAAGGCTCAATGTCTGCAACACCTATGCGTGAAGCATATTATGATGGTCATATTTTACGTGAAGCTTTTCCTGAAGGCTCAATCCAATTTCTAGAAAAATTCCAAAATACTGAAATTTATAAAAAACTACAGCAGAAATTTAAAGATCAAGATAAAACAAATATTGATCTTTAAGCATTTTCTTACTTATGTAGCCATCTTTAAGATGGCTCTTTTGTATTTTGAATAAATAGCTTATTCGTATGCTCAAGGATGATGGTTGTTAAGGTTTTTAAAGCATCGGACTGTTGTTTCCAGTGATGCCAATATAATTGAACATCAGTTTCTGCTTCAGGAATAAGAGGAATTAATTGACCATTTTTTAGTTCTTTACGAATTTGCATTTCGGGTACCATGCCATAGCCTAAACCTAGAATAATTGCATCCGCGAAAGCCGATGAAGATGGAACAAAGTAATAGGGGTAACTTTGCATATTTAATCCAAATAACTTCAAAATACAATCTGAATGAAGTTGATCTTTGTCTCCAAAAATAACCGCAGGAGCACGTCGAATACTTTCACGGTTAACACCATGTTGAAACCACGTATTTTTAAATTCAGGTGTCGCAACCATCAAATAACGCATTGCCCCTAGGTGATGTGTGACACAACCTTTCACGTGTAATTGTTCAGAACTAATACAGGCATTCACAATACCAGCTTCCATCAGCTGATGCGTTTGGGATTGATCATCAATACTTAATTGAAGTGCAATGCGTTCATGAATAAGCGTGGGTTGAAGTGTAGGGAGTAACCACGTTTCCAGTGAGTCTGCATTAGTCGCAATGTTTAATTTAAAAAAGGAAGATGTATCCGATTTTCCTTTGAGTTGTTGTAATAAATTTTGTTCCATTAAGCGTTGATGTTGCAAATGTTCCAAAAGTAATTGACCTGTTGATGTCACACGACAAGGGCGTTCACGCACAATGAGTGTATTACCTAAATCTTTTTCTAAACTTTGCACACGAAGTGTGACCGCAGAAGCAGTAATGTGTAAGCGAATTGCAGCTTGCTCAAAACTTCCTGTTTCTGCTACAGCAAGAAAGGCTTCGCAAGCTTTATGTGGAAGCATAGTTAATCCTAAAAAAAATTTAGTTATATTGATATTTTCTCAATAATACTTAATTTTTAAAAATTTACGACATAATTCCCCGCATATTTAAATGACGGTGATTTGAAATGCTACATACGGTACTTCAAGGCTTTTTAGTGAGTATTGGGCTGATTGTTGCAATTGGAGCACAGAATGCTTTTGTATTGAAACAAGGTTTAAAACAAGAACATGTTTTTTGGATTTGCTTGATTTGTGCAATATCCGATGCCATTTTAATTTTTGCAGGTGTATTTGGTTTTGGTCATATTGTACAAAGTCATACAGCTTGGGTGGATATTGCTAAATATTTAGGTGCGATGTTTTTATTTTTATATGGCTTACAGCATTTTTATCAAGCTTGGACAAAAAAACAAAGCTTAGAAGCAAATGGCAAAGATGAAGCAAGCTTGGTTAAAGTTTTACTGATTTGTTTAGCATTTACGTGGCTAAATCCACATGTATATTTAGATACAGTCATTTTAATAGGCGCAATTTCTACGCAAATTTCAGGGGATAAAGTTCATTTTGCGATAGGTGCAAGTTTAGCGTCTTTCATCTTCTTTTTTAGCTTGGGTTATGGTGCGAAATATTTACAACCATTGTTTAAAGATTATAGGGCTTGGAAAGTTTTAGATGTGGGTATTGGTTTCTTGATGTGGGGAATTGCGTATTCGTTAATTGCATAAAAAAGCAGGATGCTTTTGGGTATCCTGCTTTTAAACTTAACGATTTAATTAACCCTGAAGCGCTTTTAAATCTTCTAAAACTTGTTCAGCATGACCAGCTGCTTTTACTTTACGGTATTCCTTAACTAATTTACCGTTATGGAAAATGAACGTAGAGCGTTCAATGCCCATTACTTTTTTACCGTACATATTTTTTTCTTTAATCACATCAAAATGCTGGCAAAGCACTTCTTCTTTATCACTAATTAAATCAATTGTTAGGTTTTGCTTTTCTGTGAAGTTTTGATGCGCTTTTACAGAATCACGAGAAACACCAAAAATAGTGGTGTTTAAAGTATCAAATTGATCTTTTAAACAAGAAAAGCCAACCGCTTGAGTTGTACAACCTGGTGTTGAATCTTTAGGGTAGAAATAAACAATTAACCATTCTGTAGGAACTTCAGTTAAATTAATTTCACCTGACGTGGTCGGGAAAACTTGGTTGAGTAAACTTAATTCAGTAGACATATTAAAACTCTAAAAATTCTCAATTATGTAGATGATCATACTCAATGCGAGGAAAAATAGATAAGACTTTTCAATGATTTTTTGTTTTTTTAAGCCATGTGTTTATTCAATAAAAAAGCCACATGACGTGGCTTTTTTAACTTCAATAAATTATTTTTGTAATTTAGATAATTTTGCTTCTAAAGCAGTACCTAAACATGCTTTCACTTTAGGTTGCTCTGATTTTGCGAAACCTTGCATTGCAGTTGCAAAGCGTTTTTGGTCTTTCGCATTTTGAGCGCCTTGAAGTTCCCATTGAAGAGACTGTGGCATACGACCTTGAGATTCAACATTACATTTACAAAGTTTACTTACTTCATCTTTAGTAATTGCTTTTAAAGCACCAGCTTTAGTTTGCTCATCAACACAAACATTAATTAAACTTTGTTTAACATTATTACTTTTATAAGCTGCAGCCATTTTAGATTGATCGGCAGCAGCGAAAGATGCTACTGAAAAAAGAGTAGTCACAGCAGCTAGACTTGCAATAATAATTTTAGATTTCATTAGGTCAAAATACCCCTTTATACTGGAATGTAGCGTGTTGGATCTTCGACACCTGCTTCTACGAAACCTTGTTTACGTAAACGACAGCTATCACAAACACCACAAGCACGTCCTTGGTCATCTGCTTGGTAGCAAGACACGGTTTGACTATAGTCTACGCCATGCTCGAGACCTAAGCGAATAATATTTGCTTTAGATAATAGTAAAAGTGGAGTTTCAAATTTTAAAGGTTTACCTTCCACGCCAACTTTTGTAGCAAGGCGAGCCATGTTGGCAAATGCTTCAATAAATTCAGGTCGGCAATCAGGATAACCTGAATAATCTACTGCATTAATACCAATTACAATCGCTTCAGCACCAAAAACCTCAGCTGCAGCCAAAGCATAAGACAGGAAGATGGTATTACGTGCAGGTACATAAGTAACAGGAATACCTTCTTGTTCTTGCTCAGGAACTTCAATATTGTGATCTGTTAATGCAGAACCACCTAAATTACCTAAGTCGATATTAATAATGCGATGTTCTACACCTGAACGCTTAGCGAGTTCTTGTGCAGCAACTAACTCAGTCGTTGAACGTTGACCATACATAAAGCTTAGTGCTGTACATTCATAGCGAGCTTGAGCCCAAGCTAAACATGTAGTTGAATCTAAACCGCCAGACAACAATACAATCGCACGAGGGCGCATATTAAATCTCCAAAAATATAGAATAAATACTGAGATGCAGTTATAACAGCATCAAATTAACGACCAGTTTCATCATTCCAAAGCAACTTGTGTAATTGCAATTGGAAACGAACAGGGAGATGGTCGTCTAAAATCCATTGCGCTAAATCACGCGCAAGTTGAGGTAAACGAACGGCACCTTTTTCAACTGCAAATGCAGGCGAAAACCAAACAGTGCTTACTTTTTCATTCAGTTTGTATTGCTCAACTTGTTGTTTAGACCATTCATAATCTTCACGGTTACAAATCACAAATTTGATTTGGTCGTGTGCTGTTAAGTGGTCAAGATTTGAAAGCAAATTCCGTGCAACTTCACCTGAAGTTGGTGTTTTTAAATCTAAAACTTTTGAAATACGAGGGTCTACTTTAGAAACATCTAAAGCACCGCTTGTTTCCAAAGAAACTTCACAACCTAAATCTGCCAAACGCTGCATAAGAGGTAATGCATTGGGTTGAGCGAGCGGTTCACCACCCGTGACACAAATATAAGGTGTTTTAAAATCTAGTGTTGTTTGAATAATGTCATCTAATGATTGGCGTTCACCACCTTCAAAAGAATAAGTTGTATCGCAATAGGTACAGCGTAAAGGGCAACCCGTTAAGCGGATAAAAACCGTAGGTAAGCCAGCTGCATTTGCTTCACCTTGCAATGAATAAAAAATCTCCGTAATGCGTAAACCCGCAGACGGATCAGAAACAGGAATAGCGGAAGATCGGAGATTATTCATAACAAAATTAACCAAGGAAGATAGAACACTATAAAAATAAAAATCTCTACGATCATGGCTGACCGTAGAGACAAGGAACAATTAAAGTTCCGTAATCTATTTAATGAAGAAGATTAATCTTCACGTAATAAATCGTTCAAGCTTGTTTTTGCGCGAGTTTTCGCATCAACTTTTTTCACGATAATTGCAGCGTAAAGGCTGTAAGTACCGCATTTAGAAGGCAAGCTACCTGCAACAACTACAGAACCTGCTGGTACACGGCCGTAATGGATTTCGCCAGTTGCGCGGTCATAAATTTTAGTCGACTGACCAATAAATACGCCCATTGAAATTACAGAACCTTCTTCAACGATTACGCCTTCAACGATTTCAGAACGTGCACCGATGAAACAGTTATCTTCAATGATTGTTGGGTTTGCTTGAAGTGGCTCAAGAACACCACCAATACCAACACCACCAGACAAGTGAACATTTTTACCAATTTGAGCACATGAACCAACAGTTGCCCATGTATCTACCATTGTACCTTCATCTACGTAAGCACCAATGTTTACGTAAGAAGGCATTAAAATTACGCCTTTTGCTTGGAAAGAACCTTTACGAGCAACAGCAGGAGGTACTACACGTACACCAGCAGCTTTAAATTGTTCTTCAGTCCAGCCATTGAATTTAGTATCAACTTTGTCATAGAAGCGAAGATCACAAGCTTCCATTGGTTTGTTGTCATTCAATTTGAAAGATAACAATACCGCTTTTTTAATCCATTGATGAACAACCCATTCACCATCGATTTTTTCAGCTACACGTAATGAGCCGTTATCTAAGCCAGCAATAACTTCTTCTACTGCTGAGCGAATTTCAGTAGAGCAATCCGCTGCTGTGAAATTAGCACGGTCTTCAAACGCTTGTTCAATGATTGTTGAAAGCTGAGACATGATCTTCCTTCCAGAAAAAAATTTTTAACGATTTTACACTATATTGACTAAAAAAATGACTTAAAACCGAGTCTGCAATGAATTTATTCTTAAATATTTTGATTTTTTTAATCTTTTATAACTGAATGTGATCATATATTCTATCTTCCTTCATAATTGTACTAAATCTTATGAAAATGACGTAAAACAAAACAAAAATAAGCAAAACACGCTCAAAAAATTAGCGACTTTCAAACTATAGTGAATTCGTTGGTTATTTATACGATTCATGGCTTAAGGCAATGTCGCACTTAATGGAGTATGAAATGAAATATTTAAAAACAGCCTTAGTTGCATCTGTTTTAACAACAGCGACAGGTACGGTAATGGCTGAAGATGCTGTTATTAAAGATGGTTATATTTTTGAACAAAATCGATTAATCCCCACAGGTGTGCGTGCTGAAGTTGGTACAACGGGATACGGTGGTGCAATTCAATGGACTGCAAGTCCTTATGTCGGTTTATCGCTAGGTTATAATGGCGGTGATTTGTCATGGTCTGACGATATTAAAATTAATGGCTCTAAATATGATGTTGATATGAACAATAAAAATATCTATTTAAATGCGGAAATTCACCCTTGGGGTACAAGCAAAAATCGTTGGGCACAAGGACTATATGTTGCAGCAGGTGCAGCATATTTAAAAAATGATTATGACTTAGACCGCCGTGTAGATGGAGCACGTGGCTTTACAGTAAATAATACCGACTTTTTAGCAGGTGCTGAAGGTGTTCATATTAATGGTAAAATGAAATATGACAATGCACTTGCACCATATTTAGGTTTAGGTATTGCACCTAAGTTTGGCAAAAACTGGGGGGTATTTGGTGAAATTGGTGCTTACTACACAGGTAATCCTACTGTAACTTTACAAACTATTTCAGGTTCGGCAACCAATAATGCAGGAACAAGTTTAGATGCAGAGTTGGCAAAGGAAGCACATAAACTTGAAAATGATAATAAATATGCTTGGTTACCCGTTGGTAAAGTAGGTGTGAATTTCTACTGGTAATTTTATTTAACGTCTGAATTAAAAAAGAGGCTATTAATAGCCTCTTTTTTTTAATGTCTTAAATTTTAAGGATTAAAATTATTCTTCAGGATAAGCCATTTTCTTTAAGGCTTTAATATCCGTTTCTGGGGAGCATAAAGATACAAATTCGTAGCCATATCCACGAAGTAAATGTCCTTTACGAACGGCAATCCATGTCGTATTTATACCAAAAATATCTGTTGGAATTTGCTTTAAACGGTGGTCACGTTCAGCATCATACGCAACGTCATTTACAATACCCACGCCCATTCCAAGCTCAACATAAGTCTTAATTACATCGGCATCTAGTGCTGACATTACAATGTCAAAATCTGCACCAGATTCTTCAAATGCTTTATCAATTTTAGAACGACCCGTGAAACCACCGTGGTAGGTAATAATTGGGTATTCTGCTAAATCTGGAATGGTAATATTACTTTTACTTGCAAGCGGATGATTTTGTGGCGTAATAATACTATGTTGCCAATTGTAGAATGGCACACTTGCAAGGTTGCTTTCAGTTGTTAAAGACTCTGTTGCAATACCAATATCAGCTTCGCCTTGGAGCAACATTTCTGTAATTTCAACAGGGCTTGCTTGTTGTAAAATCAAGTGAACTTTAGGGAACTCTTTTTTGAATTTATTTACAATAGGCGGTAACACATAGCGTGCTTGTGTATGCGTGGTCGCAATGGTCAGCGTACCTTCATCGACTCTATTGAAATCATCTGCAAGACGTTTAATGTTATCTGCATCTACCAACATTCGTTCTACGATACCAAGTAAAGATTGACCAGGTTCTGTTAAGCCAAGTAAGCGTTTACCTTTACGAATAAAAAGTTGTACGCCTAATTCATCTTCTAAATCTTTAATGTGTTTACTTACACCAGATTGTGAAGTGTATAAAGCTGCAGAAGCCTCTGTAAGATTATAATTTTGTCTTACGGTTTCTCGTATGATTCGTAGTTGTTGGAAATTCATTATCTTTGTTCCCTTTTGGTGAGTGGGGAATTAACCCCACTCTAAAGTCTTAAGCGACTTGATTTTCAAATAAATGCAATGCCGTTGCACTTAACCAAACTGTTTGGTCAGGACGGAATTGGTGTAATTTTGCTTCATCAGACGTTAAGGTAATTTCAATTAAGTTGCCCTGACGATCTTGTAATTCTGCAATAACTTTACCTGCAATCCATACTTCACGTAAGAAAGTTGCTTGAATTGCATTGTCTTGCGGTTGAGCATGAATATGTAGCTCATCTGGACGAGCAAATGCAATTACACTGCCTTGTGGAGCATTTTGTAAACTTGCAAGTTGAACTCGATCTTCTCCAATTTGAATTACACCATTTTGATTGTGTCCTTCAAAACGGTTTGCTTGACCTAAAAAGTCGAATACAAATGGTGTTGCTGGTCTTTCGTAAACTTCACGAGGTGAACCAATTTGTTCAACATTACCTTTATTCATCACAATAATTTGGTCTGCCACTTCAAGCGCTTCTTCTTGGTCGTGCGTTACAAAAATAGAGGTAATGTGAAGCTCATCATGTAATGTACGTAACCAACGACGCAATTCTTTACGTACTTTTGCATCTAGTGCACCAAATGGTTCATCTAGTAAAAGTACACGTGGTTCAACAGCCAAAGCACGAGCAAGTGCAATACGTTGACGCTGACCACCTGAAAGTTGAGCAGGGTAACGGTCTGCCAAGAAACCAAGTTGGACTAAATCTAGAAGACGAGTAACACGCTTTTTAATTTCAGCTTCAGATGGGCGTGTTGCACGTGGACGTACACGTAAACCAAATGCAATGTTGTCAAATACAGTCATGTGGCGGAACAAAGCATAATGCTGGAATACAAAACCAACTTCACGTTCACGTACATGAACATTGGTTGCATCTTCACCTTCTAGAATAACTTGACCACCATCTGCAGATTCTAAGCCTGCAATAATACGAAGTAATGTTGTTTTACCACAGCCAGATGGACCAAGTAGGGCAACCAATTGACCATCTGGGAAATCTAAAGAGATGTTGTTAAGTGCATGGAATGCACCAAAGTGTTTTTCAATATTTTTAACTTGAATACTCATGAGGTCATTCCTTAAGCTTGTGCATCTTCATTGCGTTTGTCTTGTTTCTCTTGGCGAATCTCAACCCATGTTTTTAAAATGAGGGTCACAATTGCGAGTAATGCCAAAAGTGAAGACACAGCAAATGCAGCACTGAATGTATATTCGTTATATAGAATTTCTACGTGTAGTGGCAATGTATTGGTTTCACCGCGAATATGTCCTGAAACCACAGACACTGCGCCAAATTCACCCATTGCACGTGCATTACAAAGAATGACGCCATAGATTAAACCCCATTTAATATTAGGTAGGGTCACTTTCCAAAAGGTTTGCCAACCTGAAGCACCTAATACAATAGCAGCTTCTTCTTCCTCTGTACCTTGAGCTTCCATGAGAGGAATAAGTTCACGGGCAACAAAAGGAACAGTAACAAATACAGTTGCAAGAACAATGGCAGGAACGGCATATAAAATTTTAATGTCGTGATCCATGAGCCAAGTGCCCATCCATCCTTGTGTCCCAAAAATGAGAACAATCATTAAGCCTGCAATAACAGGAGATACCGAAAATGGCATGTCGATAATAGTGGTTAAAATAGATTTACCACGGAAGTGAAATTTCGCAACACACCAAGCAGCGGCTATACCAAATACAACGTTTAGTGGTACAGCAATTGCAGCGGTCAACAATGTTAATTTCACAGCAGATAAAGTATCTGGATTAATCAAAGCTTGAACATAAACGCTAACGCCTTGTTTAAATGCTTCTACAAATACCAAAACTAAAGGTAAAATTAAGCAACTCAAAAAGAAAATGAGTGCAATAGTTAGAAGCGTATAACGTACCCATGTCGGTTCACGTGTCGCATCACGAGATTGTAGTTTTTCAGCTAAAGCAAAACTATTTGTGTTCATCGAGCAGTTCTCCCTGTACGACGACTTGCCCACGCTTGTAATAGGTTAATTAAGAACAGAATTACAAATGACAGAAGTAGCATGACCACAGCAATGGTTGTTGCACCTGCATAATCATATTCTTCTAAGCGAGAAATAATCATGAGTGGAGCAATTTCAGTTTCAAATGGTTGGTTACCTGCAATGAAAATAACCGATCCATATTCACCGACACCACGTGCAAAAGCTAAAGCGAAGCCCGTAATTAATGCAGGCAATAAAATAGGTAAAATCACTTTAGTAATAATTTGGAAACGACTTGCCCCTAAAGCAGAAGCAGCTTCTTCAAGTTCGGTTTCTAAGTCGCTAAGTACAGGTTGAACTGTACGAACCACAAAAGGAATACCAATAAAAATAAGTGCAAGCGTAATACCTAAAGGGGTATAAGCGACTTGAATACCAAGTGGTTCAAGATATTGACCAATCCAACCTGTAGGTGCATAAAGTGATGTAAGCGCAATACCTGCAACAGCCGTTGGTAATGCAAATGGTAAATCGACTAAAGCATCTACAATACGTTTGCCGGGGAAGTTGTAACGAACTAAACACCAAGCCAGTAATAAGCCAAAAACAACATTAATAAAAGCAGCAATAACCGCTGCACTAAAGCTGAGTTGTAAAGACTTTAAAATACGCTCAGATGTTAAAATTTCCCATAAACCATCCCATCCAATGCCTAACGATTTAATAAAAACCGCAGAAAGTGGAATAAGTACAATTAATGATAAATACGCTAGGGTAAAGCCTAGAGAAAGACCAAATCCTGGCAGCACTCGGGATTGCTGCGACATGATTACTCCTCAAAAAGAGAGCACTGACTAAAATGAGTCAGTGAAATAAATAAATTGAAAACAAGCATAGTTTGCAAGTGTTAAATAGCAAATTTAAAAAAATACTTGCCTACATCAGAAATATTGATATGTTTTGATGGTTTATCTGAAAGTAGATAGCTTTCTAACTCAGGGAAAGAACCAAAACCAGATGCAACATTAATATGTCCAACTTGACCCAAATTAATTGGATTTAAGCCCCACGATTTTGCCAATTGCAAGGCATCTTGAAACTCTAACCACGGATCATTTTCACTAATGATTAAATGTGTTGGCACATGTATTTTTAACTGATGAAAATAAGCTTGATAGTCGTTATGGCTATTTCGAGCAAAACCAGCACTTCCAAAACGTGCAGGATTTGCAGGTGCAACTAAAACTAAATTTTTAACTTTGCTTTTCAGTTCAGGGTGCTGTGCTAATGCAGCAACAGTAGTTAGGCAACCAAAACTATGAGCAACAATTTGAATATCACCTTGAATAGGCGCTACAGTTTTAACAAATTCTGCGACCCAGTTTTTTAAAATGGGTAAATTCCAATTGGCTTGTTGAACACGAGAGCAAGAGGGCATGAGCTGTCTTTGTAATATAGATTGCCAGTGGTTGTATTCACTACCTCCAACCCCTGGAACAATTACGGTATGTGTCATGATCCTGCTCCTTTTTTCTGCTCGTTATTTAGCGCTGTTTGCTTTTACGATTTGGTCAAACACACCACCATTTTCAAAGTGTGCTTTTTGTACTTTATCCCAACCACCAAATTCTTGATCGATAGTCACTAGTTTGAGTGGTTTAAACGTATCTTTATATTTTGCTAATGTTGTTGCGTTACGTGGACGGTAAAAATTACGCGCAGCAATTTCTTGCCCAGCAGGTGAGTACAAGTAGTTTAAGTAACCTTTTGCTAAGTTTAAATTGCCTTTTTTAGCAGCATTTTTCTCTACAATAGCAACAGGTGGTTCAGCTAAAATTGAAAGCGATGGTGTGATAATTTCAAATTTACCAGGTTGTTCACGAATGGCTAAGTGTGCTTCGTTTTCCCAAGCGAGTAGTACATCGCCAATACCACGTTCTGCAAATGTAGTGGTTGAGCCACGTGCACCAGAATCGAGGACTTTGGTGTTTTTATAAATTTTACGAACAAATTCTTGAGCAGTTTGGTCGTTACCACCTTTTTGGTGCTTCGCCCAAGCCCAAGCTGCTAAATAATTCCAACGTGCACCACCTGACGTTTTAGGGTTTGGTGTAATAATTCCTACGTCAGGTTTAACTAAATCGCCCCAATCTTTAATGCCTTTTGGATTTCCTTTACGTACAAGAAATACGATTGTAGATGTATAAGGTGTTGAGTTTTGAGGAAGTTTCTGTTGCCAGTCGGATGGTAATAATTTTGCTTTTTCAGCAATAACATCAATATCGGCTGCAAGAGCAAGGGTTACAACATCGGCATCTAAACCATCAATCACAGCACGAGCCTGTTTACCAGAACCGCCATGTGACTGTTTAAAATTGATTTTTTGACCTGTACGGCTTTCCCAGTATTTACCAAATTGCTTGTTTACATCTTCATATAATTCACGAGTAGGATCATAAGAAACGTTTAAAAAGTCTTTAGCAGCAACCGTAAGCGATGTTGCAGAGATTAGAGCAGCTAAGACTCCAAGCTTTAATTTTGATGAAACACTCATGCCAACCTCAATATTTTAATGTTTTGAAACATGGATGCAGAATAGCGATTTTCTTTATGCAAAAAAAATAACAAAAAATGAATTTGATATGAAAAAAAACGATAAATGTATTAAATACAAAAAAACATTGATTCTGCGGACAAAACCAATGTTTTTAAAAGGGTTAAAATAGAGTGTAATTTTATTTTTTACTATTTTCTTTTACGATTTGGTCGAAAATACCACCATTGTCAAAGTGTTGTTTTTGTACTTTTGTCCAGCCACCAAACTCCTGATCAATCGTCACAAGTTTTAAGGGTTTAAATACAGTGTTGTATTTTGCAAGTACGCTGGCATTACGTGGGCGATAGAAGTTTTTTGCAGCAACTGTTTGCCCTGCAGGTGAATACAAATAGTTTAAATATGCTTTAGCAAGGTTTTCATTGCCATTTTTCTTCGCATTTTTCTCTACAATTGCCACGGGTGGCTCTGCTAAAATTGAAAGAGATGGTGTAATAATTTCAAACTTATCTGGTTGTTCACGAATTGCTAGATGAGCCTCATTTTCCCACGCAAGTAGTACATCACCAATACCACGTTCTGCAAATGTAGTTGTTGCACCGCGTGCACCCGAGTCGAGTACTTTGGTATTTTGATAAATTTTGCGTACAAATTCTTGAGCAGTTTTGTCGTTACCACCTTTTTGATGTTTAGCCCAAGCCCATGCTGCTAAATAGTTCCAGCGTGCGCCACCCGAAGTTTTAGGGTTTGGTGTAATGATGGCAACATCATTTTTAACTAAATCCCCCCAATCCTTAATTCCTTTAGGGTTGCCTTTACGAACCAAGAAAACAATAGTTGATGTGTAGGGTGTAGAGTTTTGTGGAAACTTCTTCTGCCAATCTTTTGCAACTAAACCCCGTTCTGCAATTTCATCAATATCTGCAGCAAGGGCAAGTGTAACTACATCGGCATCTAGACCATCAATAACAGCGCGTGCTTGTTTTCCAGAACCACCATGTGATTGCTTATAACGGATATCTTGACCTGTTTGTTTTTTCCAGTATGCACCAAACTCTTTGTTAAAATTATCGTATAGTTCACGTGTTGGATCATAAGATACGTTTAAAAAGTCTTTTGCAGAAACACTAAAAGCTGTTGCTGAAATAAGAGCTGTGAGAATCCCAAGTTTTAATTTATGAGTAATATTCATGTTTTGCCTCAAAGTATTATTTGAATAATTTGTTAAAGTCAGGCAAGAATAGCGGGAGTTTTTTTTCCAAAAAAATAATAAAAAACGAATTTGATGTGAATTTATGTGAATAAGAAATGAACTAATCATTTCTAAAATGTTTTAAGGCTCATAGGATATATGCTGTATGCAATGTTTTAAAAATGCTCAAAAAGTTTTGGATATCTCATTGTTAGACAGAGCATTCCATTATGGCGATGGTTGCTTTACGACAGGACGTATTCGTAATAATGAAATTGAATTAGCACAATTACATCAATCACGCCTAAAACTTGCTTGTGAAAAATTACTGTTAAATGTCAGTTTAGATTTAATTGATCAAAGCATTGATCAACTTAAACAAGAACATGGCGTGCTCAATGGCACTTTTAAAATTATTATTAGCCGAGGTGATGGACAGCGTGGATACAGTCTACCTGAACATGATGCAGAGCTTTGGTTTTACTTCTATCCTAAAGACGTTCAGGATTTTCAATATGAAGAAATTGAAGCAGGTGTTTTAACGCAATCTATAGGTATGCTTATGCCTAATTTGGTTGGAATTAAAAGCTTAAATCGAATAGAACAAGTCCTCTTAAAAAAAGAAGCAGATGATAAGAACTTGGCTGAAGCTTTAGTGACAGATATTCAAGGTGCTGTAGTTGAAGGGGTGAGTAGTAATTGTTTTGTGCGAATAAACAACACGTGGCTGACACCAGAACTTCGTTATAATGGTGTTCATGGTATTATGCGCGCAGAAATTCTTAAGCGCATGCAACAACAAGGCGTAGTTTGTGAGCAACGCCGTATAGATCAGAATGAAATACAAAACATTCAAAGTCTATTTTTTTGTAATGCCTTAAGTCCTATGAAAATAGTGGCAAAACTTAATTCTGAACAGTTAAATACACAAGCATGTATTGATTTATTTCATCATCTTCAATTGAACCAGATTCACTAATATGTCTAAACCGAAGCCAAAAGTTAAAAAGAAAACGAAAAAAACCTCATTAGTTTTTTCGCCTAAAGCTATTGTTATTACTGTACTTATTTGTGCGGTTGTAGTTGTAGGTGTACTTTGGAGCAGTTTGTTTAAGGATTATCCTGTAGAGACGTCTAAACAACGTCTTGTCATTAGTAATGGAGATACTTACTCAGGTTTTATTGATGGTTTGGCGCAAGAAAATAAAGTAAGTTTCCCTATAGTATTGAAGCTTTATCAAAAACTAATGATTCATGACACCTTAAAAGCAGGTGTTTATGAAGTTCGAAAAGGCATGAGTGTGCGTCAAGTATTGGATATGATTTCTAATATTGATAATGCTGACATGAATCGAGTTCAGGTGATTGAGGGTACAACTTTTAAAGATTTAATTAACTCTTTAAGAAAGAACCCTTTGGTGAAAAATGAAGTTAGCCACTTGTCTAATGCAGAAATTTTAAAAGCTTTAGATATTCCTTACGACCATCCTGAAGGTTTATTTGCTCCAGATACATATTTTTATGATAAAGGTGAGTCAGATAAAGCGATTTTATTAGACTTATATAAACGTCAAATGAAAGCTTTAGATGCTGCATGGGAACAGCGTGAGGAAAACTTACCGTATAAAGATAAATATGAAGTACTTACGATGGCTTCAATTATTGAAAAAGAAACAAATGTAGATAGCGAGCTTGCACAAGTTTCGGGTGTGTTTGAACGTCGTTTAAAACTTGGTATGCGACTACAAACAGATCCAACGGTAATTTATGGTATGGGTGATCGTTACAATGGCAATATTACACGTAATGATTTAAGAACCATGACACCTTACAATACTTATAGAATTAATGGTTTACCGCCAACACCAATTTCTTTACCAAGTAAGAAAGCAATTGAAGCAGTATTACATCCCGATAATTCTAATAATATTTACTTTGTGGCAACGGGTAATGGTGGGCACAAATTTACAAGTAATTTAGCAGACCATAATCGTGCGGTACAAGAATATCTGGCTGTCATCAGATCTAAAAAATAAGGAGTAAAGATGTTTATTAGTTTTGAAGGGACAGAAGGTGTTGGTAAAACAACCTTAATTCGTCGTATTTATGAGTATTTAGAACAACAGAATAAAGATGTTGTACTTACTCGTGAGCCAGGTGGAACGCCAATGGCAGAACAGATTCGTTCGCTATTGTTATCTGTAAATCATGACGAAAAAATGTGTAATGATACTGAACTGTTATTGATGTATGCAGCACGTGCGCAGCATTTAGATTTAGTTGTGATGCCTGCACTAAATGCAGGAAAGACAGTTCTTTGTGATCGTTTTACAGATGCAAGTTTTGCTTACCAATGTGCAGGTCGTGGTTTGAGCCAAGAGAAACTTGAGCTTTTAAATGCAAATTTTGTAACGCGTATGCCTGATTTTACTTTTTGGTTAGATGCACCCATTGAAATTGGGATGAATCGTGCTAGAGAGCGTGGAGCATTAGATCGTTTTGAACAAGAGAAAGTAACTTTCTTTGAGAAAGTAAGAGCTGGTTATGCCACATTGGCCGAGCGTTCTCCTGAGCGTATTAAGCGTTTAGATGCGACACAAACACCAGATCAGGTATTTGAACAAGCATTGGCTTATTTAAAATCTGCATAATTAAATTTTAATTTCACTATACTTTTTTAAATCCCTTATAGTAAAACGTCTATAAGGGATTTTTTTAATCAAAATGAAAAGTACTAAAACAGAAATTATTGAATTTTTAAAACGTGATTTTTCACAAAGCTTAGTCAATTGTGAGGTCGAAGAAGTTTTTTCTCAGGGATCACGCTTAATCTATAAGATAGATCAAGAACAATTAAGACCAGGTGGAACTGTTTCAGGGCCAACTATGATGGCACTTGCAGATTTAGCACTTTATGTCGCAATTTTAGGTGAAATAGGTATTGTTGCTTTGGCAGTTACAACTAATTTGAATATTAATTTTTTACGTAAGCCAGCAGGTAATCAAAACTTAAAAGGTGAGTGTAAATTAATAAAAGTAGGGAGGAGTTTAATTGTGGGTGAAGTTTGGATTTATTCTATAGGAATGAATGATCCTGTGGCTCATGTTACTGCAACGTATGCAATTCCTAAAAATTAGAAAACTAATTGTTCAAATTTTAAAATGGTGCTAAGTTGTTTATAAATAAAAATTTCTTTAATAAAAATTAAACATAGATGTGGGATAACTATGCAGGTAAGTGATCATGAGGTGGTAAAAGCTTTTCAAGATAAGGTTTATCCATTATCTGAAAAGTTAAAGGAAATGTTGAATGAACATTATAGCCATCAAACAGAAAGACGAGGGTGTGGATATACACAATCGACTCGTTTACTTGCCGAATATATTAATCAACCTAGATTAGAAAATGAGTTTATTGATTTAAAAATATTTAATGAATATTCATGGAAAAATTTAAAGAAAATTTTAGATTTGAAATCACTGTATCCAATAGGAATTTCAGGGTGGCGTAGCCTAGATTTGAATCCAAGCATTGATGTGTTTTTAAATGAAAATCCGCATGATGATGAGTTTGTTCGAAGCTTGAAAATAGAACGAGAGTTTCAAGCACATTTAAGGTCATTAGCTAATTTAATGCAATTTGAAGAAAGTAAAATTCTCTGTCAAATGTTAGTAGATGTTGTTTTGCCTCAAATTTCAGAACAGAGTCAGATTGTTGAATTACAGACTTTAGCAGAAAAACCTAAAGTTGGGTCTTGCCCTATGGCAGAGAATTTTTTTCTAAAAATTGCACATGGTTCGGTACTTCGGCAAGGGGAAATTAATATTATTGTTGATGATCAAGAGCGTCCGATTCTCATTGAAAAAATGAATATGGGAGATAACCATTCTTGTATCAGTTTACAAGCACTATTGATGAATGGTGTGCGTGTTCCCGCAGGTTCTTTGTTTTCAGTAGATTATGATATTAGTGAAATTGAAAATAAAAGAATAAATAAGCAATTTAAAGGGCATGTAGTGTCTTATAAAGAACTCAATGGCTTTTGGTTTCTAAGATTAACCACTTTAGCTATTTCACCTGAAAATAGAAAAAGAGCATTTTCAACACACTATAAGCAACAAGTTGCGAATGGGTTATATAGTCCTGGTACAACTGAACTGACTCAATTATTCAATATTGCACAAGCGCAAATATAAGGAGAAATAGCGATGCTTCAAGTTTGTTATTCTCCGCGTTATTTTGCAAAAACACATACAAATAGTATGGAAAAATTGACGGCTGTAGCACAAGCACTTTCTCAATTTGGTTATGTACAATTTCATGAACCACAACTTTTAGATCAAACCCTTTTTTATGATTTGCATGATGAAAAATATACAAATGCTGTTTTAACGGGTGAACCAACCAAACTTGCGACTATGGCAGGATTTAAGCCTTGGAATGAGCAATATAGAGATGCTGTTCTACATATTAACGCAGGGCAAATATTGGCTGCCGAATTAGCATTTGAACATGGTATTTCTGCAAATATTGCACAGGGATTTCATCATGCGACCTATGCTTATGGTGGGTCATTTTGTACATTCAATGGTTTAGCTTTGGTTGCAAAATATTTTTCAGACAAGAAAATATTTGTTTTAGATTGTGATCAGCATGTAGGGGATGGCACTACAGATTTTGCAGCAAAATTAGAAAATTTATTTAATTTTTCTATTCATGGTGATCCTTTAGGAATTACAGGTAATGCGCGTTCAGAGTCGAGAGTAATACATAAAAATAAAGGCAATTTTGCTCAATATACAATGGCAATTTATGAAGCGTTTCAAAAAGCGATAGATTGGAATGCTGATTTAATGATTTATCAAGCAGGTATGGATTGTCATCAAAATGATCCTTTTGGTTCACCTTGGCTGACAACAGAACTACTTGAAAAACGAGAAGAATTAGTTTTTAGTCTGGCGAAAAAACATAAAATTCCATTGCTATTTGTTTTGGCAGGTGGATATCAGGCTCTACCTGATTTAGTACCGTTACATCTCAAAACTTTTGAAATGGCATATATGATTTATTATTAAATTTTATTTCTTCTTATTAAGTAAATGGAAAAACTTCCTCTCCTAAATTAGAAGAGGAATGAATACATTTTATGAGTGAATGTTTTCGAGTGTAGTTTGGTTGCTATGTGGACTGAGCACCGTTTTTTGTAAGTGATCTGATTGTTTTGGATGATCTAGAGTGTAATGTAAACCACGAGATTCTTTGCGCTCTATTGCACATCGAACAATCATTTCAGAAACCAAAACTAAATTACGTAATTCAATCAGGTTTTTACTGACTTTGTAATCTTGATAATACTCATGAATTTCACTTTTGAGCATTTCAATACGGTGTAAAGCACGTTCTAAGCGCTTGTTGGTTCTTACAATGCCTACGTAATTCCACATTGTTTGGCGCAATTCATCCCAGTTTTGTAAAATGACGACATCTTCATCAGGATTGGTGACTTGAGAATCATCCCAAGCAGGAACATTAGGCGATTGATAGTTTTCCCTAAAACTCTCTTGAATATGCTGTGCAGCACTCATGCCATAAACAAAGCATTCTAAAAGTGAGTTACTTGCCATTCGGTTAGCACCATGTAAACCTGTATATGATGTTTCACCAATCGCATATAAACCTACAATATCTGTTTGGCTATGTTCATCTACCATTACACCACCACAGGTATAATGTGCTGCGGGTACAACAGGAATCATATCTTTGGTGATATCAATACCAAGTTCGAGTAAGCGTGCATAAAGCGTAGGAAAGTGTTCTTGAATAAAATCTTCAGATTTATGGGTGATGTCTAACCAAACGTGACGGATCCCCAAACGCTTAATTTCATAGTCTATGGTTCTTGCCACAATATCACGTGGAGCAAGTTCAGCTCGATCATCGAAACGTAACATAAAGCGTTCGCCATCAGGCAGGCGTAAATAAGCCCCTTCACCACGCATCGCTTCTGTAATTAAGAAGGAGCGAGCTTGAGGGTGGTATAAACATGTGGGATGAAATTGGTTAAATTCCATATTTGCCACACGGCAACCTGCTCGATACGCCATAGCAATACCATCACCTGTTGCAATATCAGGGTTGGATGTATGTAAATAGGCACGCATTGCACCGCCACAAGCTAATGCAGTAAATGGCGCTAAAAAGGTTTGAACTTGATCTGTAGTTTCATCTAAAACATATAAACCTAAAGCATGATTGTCTTCTGTTAGACCGAGCTTTTGTGATGTGATGATGTCTATAGCAATAAAATTTTCAAAAATTTGGATGTTTTCTTTTTCTTTTGCACGTTCAACAAGGGTGGTGGATATTGCTTTACCTGTCGCATCTGCGGCATGAATAATTCGACGTTGTGAATGCCCGCCTTCACGTGTTAAATGAAGCTGATTTTGATCATCTAACGTAAATTGAACACCTTGTTCTAATAGAAAATCAACAGAAGCTTGACCACCTTCTACCGTTTGTTGAACAGCATTTTTTTCACATAAAAATGAACCTGCAATCATTGTGTCATTTATGTGTTGTTCAATAGAGTCTGTTTGATCTAAAACAGCAGCAACGCCACCTTGAGCATAATAGGTGCTTGCATCGGTGAGTGATGATTTGGCTAAAACAGCAATTTTAAAATGATGTGGCAAAGATAATGCAAGTGTTAAACCTGCACCGCCACTCCCCACAATAATCACATCGAATTGATGAGAAATATCTAAATTAGTCATATCCATAAGCTAATTTTGAGAAAAGTTTGAATATCAGAACGCTTTTTATACAAAAAAACAAGCGTAATTTAGTGTTAAATAATGAAATAAATTTATTTAATTTAAAAAATTAAGGAATATTTAAGTTATTGTTTATAAAACATATAGGGGAAACATTTTATTACGAAAGAATAGATTCCTTTGTGATAATAATTATCTATAACGTGTAAGTAATTGGTTGAGTGAACATTTTATATGAAGACAAATGAATTAAAAAAAGGGATTTATGCTGCAGTTTTTACGATGATAGCCGTACAAACAAATGCAGGAACTCCTGTCGATTTTTCTAATTTAGTAGAAAATGTAAGCCCTGCAGTTGTAAGTGTAAACGTTGTGAAAAAAATGACTCAAGATGAGCTCATGCAACAACAAGTTCCTGAAATTTTACGCCGATTTTTTGGTAATCAAATCATTATTCCACAGCAAAAAGCACCTCAAGAAAAGACGGGTTTTGGTAGTGCATTTTTTATTGGTAAAGATGGATATTTGCTTACAAACCATCATGTTGTTGAAAATGCCTCTAAAGTCACTGTCGTTTTAAATGATCGCCGTGAGTTAGATGCAACGGTAGTCGGAAGTGATGAGCGTACAGATGTCGCTTTGTTAAAAGTAACAGGTAAGAATTTTCCAGAACTCAAAACAGGAAATGTAGATACCTTAAAAGTGGGTGAACCTGTGCTTGCGATTGGTTCTCCATTTGGCTTTGATTATTCTGCATCTGCGGGTATTGTCAGCGCGAAAATGCGTAATATGACTGGGGAAACCACAGTACCATTTATTCAAACAGATGTTGCTTTAAACCCGGGTAATTCGGGTGGTCCATTGTTTAACCAAAAAGGTGAAGTTGTTGGTGTGAACTCACGTATTTTTAGTGGTACGGGAGGCTATATGGGGCTTTCATTTTCTATTCCAATTGATGTGGCAATGGATGTTGCAGATCAACTGAAGAAAAATGGCAAGGTTACGCGTGCGTATTTAGGTTTAGGTTTACAGGATATTGATCGTGATTTAGCGGAATCGTATAAGTTGCCGAAACCTGAAGGTTCATTGATCACACAAATTGCACCAAATTCACCTGCAGAAAAAGCGGGTTTGAAATCGGGCGATGTGATTTTGAAACTTAATGGTACTCCTATTTTAAGAACCGTTGAATTGTTCACGTATTTAAACCGTCTTACACCGGGTCAAACTGTACAATTTGAAGTATTAAGAGATGATAAGCGTCGAAATATTTCAGCGCAATTATCAACTGCTCCAGATGATACTCCTGCTAAAGATAAAGTAGGAAATGCACAGAATAAAGGACCAGTACTAGGTGTGAGTATTCGCGATTTAACACCACAAGAGCAAAGCCATTTAGCTATTAAAGGCGGTGTGTTGTTGCAAGACGTATTACGTGGCGGAGCAGCTGCACAAGCTCGTTTAATTCCAGGTGATGTGATTGTTCAAGTAAATAGCCGCGATGTAAAAAATGCAGCAGAATTTGTTGAAACTGTAGCTCAATTTAAAAAGAATAATGTTGTACGCCTAACTATTATTCGAGATGGACAGCCAGCAATTGTTGGTGTTCGCATTCAATAAGCTGTATTTATTAAATTTATAGATTAATTTTTTAATAAAAACCGTTCTTAATGAGCGGTTTTTATTATTCTTATTGAGCGATATTTAGATAAACTTAGACATGTGTTGTGGCTATAGAATTTAAGAGAAATAAATGAGTGGTATTTTTGATTTAACAATGGTTGTAAAGCCAGAACATATTGATATTTTGGGGCATGTAAATAATGTGGTGTACGTACAGTGGATGCAAGATGTTGCATCAGCACATATTGAAGAATTGGGTTTAGGTTTAAAACAATATATTGAACTTAAACATGCCATGGTCGCAGTTGAGCATCAAATGCAATATCGAAAAGCAGCATTTGAAGGGGAAACCATTGTATTGAGAACATGGTTGAATGATATCAATTCATTATACTTATTTAGACAGTATGCTTTTTATAGACCATCAGATCAGACGTTATTATTTGTTGCGAATACGAAGTGGGCATGTATTGAAATAGAGACGGGTAGACCTAAAAGAATGTCACCTACTTTTACGCATGCTTATCAACCTATTTCAAATGAAAAAGATCCTTTTGATTTTTCATTGATTTAGGTTGGGTAAAAGCTTAAATACGAGGCTGATGTATTGATAAAGTTGGTAAATTAGCCTTTGAAATTTTTAAAGTAGAATTAAGTCGTAGTAAATCTATTTTTAAATAAACATGATCTGTATTGAGCGCAGAAAAAAGTTTATTGCATTGGATTTTGAGTAAATTCTATTTAGCGTGTGATGTTTGGTTGGCTTTAATTTTTGCGCATTGTTGTCCTACGCGAGCAAGCGCTTTTTCTAAACCTTTAACTCTATTTGCATTATTATGTTTTTTCGCATAACTAATTTGTTGTTGTAGTTTTTCTTTTTTAAGCTGACACGAATTATAGCTTTGAGCAAATGTCTGAAATGAAACTATAGAAATAGAGATAATCAGTAATGATTTTAAAAGCATATTGCGACCTTATTAATCTATATGAAATATAAATTGTAAATTAAGTTTGGCTTAATAATCAATTGCAGTGATAAAAGGGAATCGCTGTGAAATGGTGTGAGTAACCTTCAGCTTTAGACTCTGAGTATTAAAAAATGGAGAGTAATTTTATTTGAGCCGATTTTAAATTTTGTCTATAAAGCAAAGGAGGCTCTATTTTTAAAGAATTTATAAAGCTGAAAACTAAATTATTATAATGAATACTTTGAAAAAACCATCTGCTATAATCACTCGCAACTTTATTCTGCTTTTGCTGTGTATTAATTATTGCATGCATAGCGCGTTTATTTCCAAGGTAGCCCATGGCGCAAGCTAAAAAATCTGTTGATATAAAAAACATTCGTAACTTTTCGATTATTGCGCATATTAATAACTCAGATTAAGAAGCTATCAGACATTAAGCGACACATTCAGACGTAAGATACAAACAAAGCCTTTAATTAGGCTTTTTTTATGCGCACCAATAAGACACAATAAGACATCAAGAGAAACTATAAGCCTCTGCAAATATGTACACAATTGAGTACATATTAAGAGTGTGTACTTAGTTTTATAAAATTTATTGTGTACATGGTGATTTATGGCTCTTTCTGAAACATGGTTAAAATCTCAACTAGGAAAAGATCGAGATAAAATAGAAGAATTTGCCGACCGTGATGCAATGGGTGTCCGAATTACACCTAAAGGTAAAATCGTTTTTCAGTTGCGTTACCGATATAACGGTAAACAGCACCGACTAGATTTAGGCTCATATCCCAACCTATCTTTAAAAAATGCTCGTGCTGAGGCAGATCGACTAAGAGGGGAGCTTGAAAAAGGTTACGATCCAAAGCAAGTGAAGCTAAAAGAAAAAGTGAGCATTAAAGATGCTTATACTTTTGATAAGTTGTTTTATGAATGGCATGAAAAATTTTGTGTTCCAAATAAAGAAAGTGAACATGAGATTAAACGCTCATTTGAAATTTATGTTTTACCTGAAATAGGTAAACAAAACTGTGATGATGTTACTGCATACCAATGGCTTTTATTACTAGAAAAAGTTGCAAAAAAATCCCCATCAATTTCAGCTAGACTTCTACTTAATTCAAATCAGTGCTTGAAGTGGGGGCAAAGAAGGGGATTAGTTCAGAATAATTACCTAATAGGCATATCCGCAAAGCATGACTTAAGAATAGAAAAGGGTGTTAAAGAGCGAACACTAACAGATCAAGAGATTTACCTATCTTGGTATGCACTTGAACGAACACGAATGGCATATAAAAATAAGATATTTCTTACACTGCTGCTAATTTATGGTTGTCGAGTTGGTGAGCTGAAGCTTGCTAAAAAATCTGATTTTAATTTCGAGAAAAACATCTGGACGATACCGCCTGAAAACCACAAAACAGGAAAGAAAACTAAAAAGCCTTTAGTTCGACCAATTGTAGCCGGTGTAAAACCATATCTTCTCGAAGCAATGGGGTTAGGGGATTCTGAATATCTGTTCACTGCAGATGGGGCAAATAGACCGCTTGGTGAAACATCACATCTCACAATGCCTAATAATATTTTTCAGTGGTTGAAAAGACATAAAAAAAATGATTTAGCACATTGGTCTGTTCACGATCTAAGACGGACAATGCGAACAAACATGTCAACGATTGCTCAACCTCATGTTTGTGAAATTATGCTTGGCCATGCACTCCCTAAAATTTGGGGTACTTATGATAAACATGATTATTTAGAAGATCAGGCAAAAGCCTATAATGAATGGATAGATCGATTAAAATTGATTTGGAATAATGAAACGCTAGGAAGCTAGCGTTTCTTTTTTACGTAATGGCCAAGTAGAATACCAATTTAATAATTGACCAGCATCATAGTTATTTCCTGCGCCTCGACACTCTGAAAATGGTTTTGGCATTGGATTCGCATAAAGTGTTGAATCTTGCCAACGATTCAATGAACGAGATGATCTACCAAAAATTTCTTCAAGATCTGGTGTTTTTAAAACAGGTTTAGATTTTAATGCATCTGCAATAGTCATACCTTCAAATTTTGACATTAAGAAACCTCCTTCAAACTTTTCACTACACTTTTAGGTAACCCAAATACATTTTTAAAAGCCTTATCAAATTCACCGCTAGCAATAAAAGCATCAATGTTGTTAGGCTTGCTGTGTTCAGTAATATAAGTGGCCATGACTGCATAAAGCGGATGCACAATAGATTCTTCTATTAAAATTTCACAACCATTCGCATTGTGATTAATTTTCAAATCGATTTTTGAATTGCCCAAAACTAATAAAAAATGCTTACGCTCTTCAATATTCAACTTCAAAACAAACGGTTTATCTTTATGAAGTTCATCGATGACCAAATTCGCTACAGCAATGTTTTTTTGAATTTCAGTCATTGGTTGACTCCTGCGCTTCGATCATGGATTTTTCAAGGTTATCAATATCATCATCCATTTGTTTAAAACAAGCATCGTCAACACTCGGATGACATTCAGCTATACAAATATGAGAAATGCATCTTTTAGCTAAGTCAACATTAACCAGAACAAACCCATCAGGCACAGCTACTTTTTTTGGCTTGTTGCCACATTAAGTGAGCTTCGTGAATTTCTTTATACACATATTCGCCATTTTGATTGCGTGGGTATGGTCTACGAATAATTGGTTTGAAAATTTCAGCATAAGCTTCTTCAAAAGCTTCATCACGTTTAATATCCATCACACTACCTTTCTATATTTTCAATAGTGGCTGTATGAGAGTACAGCCACGGTTTGTCTATTAACCTAAAATCTCAGCTTCACGTTTTTGTGCTGCAATATTTAAGCGTTGCTTGT
This sequence comes from Acinetobacter sp. FY683, assembly GCF_059515885.1. NCBI lineage: Bacteria > Pseudomonadati > Pseudomonadota > Gammaproteobacteria > Moraxellales > Moraxellaceae > Acinetobacter > Acinetobacter sp. FY683. The sequence goes on from NZ_JCAKNA010000003.1 coordinate 125,852, forward strand.
CTTTGTCTGATTGCTCTTCGTACATCGGGTCGATATATTCGGCATTAATATCGTCTTGATTACGTGCGTTTTCGATACGTTCAATTGCTGAATCAATCCAACATTTTTGAACATCTGCGAACATGTCTTGTTGATTTTCTAAAAAGGTTTTCCGTGCGCCGTAAACTTGCAGAACATCACCCATGTGATCAACAGTAAGCTTTTCTTTGCTGTCACGAATGGTCTGACCTACCACTGTTAATTGATCGATAGTAGGTGCATCAGTGATTTGAATTTTTAAACCATTCGCTACGGCTTGGCTTTTAATATCATCAACGGCATGAACTGATTTTGTTTCTTGCGCCACATTTGCTTTATTAATGTCTTCAATTTTATTTTTAATCGAATTCACTAAATAAGTTTTATGCGCCGTGGTTAAAATTTCATTACTATCAATTAAAGGGATGATCGTTTCTAGATCCTTTACATGTGTCATACCTTCAATCTGATCTAAATATTCTTTACGAATTTCTGTAGATGTCGGTTTTTTGGGTTGTTCAGCTTCGACTGGAGGCGCTTCCTGGTGTTGAGGTTCAGGCTTTTTTGCAGTAGCTACCTCCGCAGCACTTTGAAACTTTTGACCTTGAGCTTTGATAAGTTGCATTAATTGTTTTCGCTCATCTTTATCAGCATGATCCATTGCTTGCTCTTCCATCACGTCAAGGTGTGCAGGGGATTTAGCTGTTAAAACTCCACGCTTTATCTGCTCGAATGATGGCGCATATTCAATTTCTTGTTCTTGAACGTGTTGAGTAGGTTGCTGTTCATGCTCAATATTTTGAGCCTCATTTTGTGTTGATGATTGGTCATTTTGATCTTCATTACTGTTATCTACAGTCACAAAGTCACCATCGATTGTCACGCCCTTACCTGATTCTTGAGCGTGTGAAACATCCATAGCATTAGATAGCTCAATTGATTGAGGCATGTATTTTAAGACTTGTAGTAAAGCGACTTTACGAGCGTATGCTTCAAAATGTTTTTTCGAGTAATGATTAGGCTGTAAACCTTTCACTACAGTTTTTACAAAATGAGCATGCACTTTTTTAACTGGCCATACTTCAATAATTGGCATTTCAGAATCTTTAACACGACCAATTGCATAAACATGAGTTAATTTATCAACATCAAATTCACCACACGGTTTGTGACGGCAATAAGGAGAGTCACCAAGCATGTAATCAAACTCATCACCCTCATAAACAGCGCCAGTCCAAACAGAGGCACGACCACCACGTTGTGCTAGATCAACTAAACCTTTCCAACCAGGAATGAAAGTACACGTGCCATTGTAAGGAACTAAATAACCTTGACCATTTACACCAGGTTCTAAACCAAGTTGAGATGCAATAATAATGCTTGAAAAAATAGAGTTAGAAGAACACTGTTGCAGCTTAGGGTTTTGACTAAATGCAGTCAAAGAAAGACGCATCATGCGATCTACTGTTAAATGTTTCGGCAAAGCCATTTCAAGCTGTGATTTGTACTTGTTCATGTACACTTGGAAAGCTTTAGCAGGGCTTTGAGCAGGCATGTTTTGAGTTTGAGCGTTCATAATAAATATTCCTAAAATTTAATTAATTAAAATCGTTTTCTAAAGCTTGTTTTGTCATGTATGACGGTAAGAAGATTTCTTCTAAATCTTTTGAGTAGCCATCCCACTCATCGATCAGCAGGGATTCAGCAAGTAGTGCTTTTGATTTGTTGTAACGTGCCTCACCAACACTTAAAAATAAGTCTGATGCTTTGTACTGCTTAACGTTGAATGGGGCAGAGCTTTCAGCAACCAGTAAAATGAACGGTGGTTTTTCTTCTGTTTGGTAATATTCTTGAAAGCCTTCACGGTACATAGATGCAGATAGGTCATAACCAAAGTCGCTACATTTTTTTTGAAATGCGTGATGACGTGCATCTGTTGTAGTTTTTAAATCCAAGATCAAGCCGTTTGGAAATTTTTTACACGGGGCAATGTGCCAATCTGGGCGAATACGCAAATTCAACCCAAAGATGGGATCAACAAAAAATATACTTGCCTCTGCCATGCCGTAATCATTCTGCATATCAGCGTAAGAACTTAAAGTTTTTAAGTTTTCAGCTATACGTTGAGCATGAGCAACATCTTCGTCTGTTACTGGTAGTTTTCCTGCATTTGCTAGTTCCCAAGCTTCTGCTTCCGCTTTACCTTCTTTGGTTCTGCGGTTGAACTTAGGAGCAATAGCAAATTCATGCTCAAATTGTTCAGGCTCTAAAAATATTGTATGAACCAAAGTGCCAAAGCTCATTGCTGTTGATGTTTCTTTCGCATCTTCTTTCAAAATATTCTTCGAATAGAAGTGAGCACCTGAACGTAAAATATCTTTTAATTGACTTGAACTAAATTCAGGTGAAGCATGATATTCATCATTGCTCATGCGCTCAATTAGAGATGATGTAGGTAATTCCGTGAATGCGTTCATTTACTTACCCTCCGCAATTTGAACCATTGCTTCGACTTGCCTTGCAGACTCTTTCTCTGCTTGGCTTATAGCAATACAAGCCATTCCAAAGAAAAGGACAAACAGCAAAAGAAAGGCGCAGATATTGCTAAAAATGTTAGCTGTCTTGCCGTGCATTTCTTCGTAAGTTGGTTCACGGCGTAAAATAGAAGTCGTTTGACTTTTGTTATTATCAAACTTAGGCGTTTGACTATGTGATGCGGTTTGAATCATAATTACCTCGTTGAGTAAATAAGCCCTTTGATGTCGAGTCGAGAGGGCTTTTTTATTGCTTACGAGATTTAGTTTAGTTAACTGAACAAACGTAGTCAATAGTTTTGTTTAGTAAATTAAACTTTTTATTATTTTTCTGAACTTTTATTTTTTACGGGTGATAAAAAACCCACCGAAGTGGGCTGGTTATGTGGGCTATCTATTGTGATATACACATATCGCCTTTGTATCTGTAGTTTGTGACAATATTATTTATAATCTTAAATTCAAGCTTGCATGAGGTTGTTCTACTAATCATTGTTTGCGTTGTATATGTCTGATTTCCTATGGTGCCAACATTTACAACTGGAACTGAACCAGTGTTACTCTGATTATATTCAATAATTTCATAATCATCATCTTTGTATTGTCTATCAGGAATTCCCATATCTTCAATCAGTTCGCTTTTTGTCATTCCTTTCTTTGCGTTCATTCTTTTTTCAAACTTTGCTGTTGTGGCGCAACCTACAAGAAGTAAAAAGGCGAGTATTCCAGGTATTATTTTCATCATGATGCAAATCCTATTAATTTAAGAAACCAATAGATAGGCCATATCTCAGCTAAGAAAAAATTAATTGGTATTAAAAAAATCCAATTCCACCAATTATAATTGGTGTTGAAAAACATAAGGTAGATAAGAGTTGGGATAGCGCCCAACTGCCAAATCCAAAAGAACAAACTACTCTTATTCATATAACCCTCATATAAAATTATATTTATTAATTACCAATTTTCCATACTTGAGATTTGCCATATCCAACCAACAATCTCAAATTGTTGATCAATAACATCCTGAGTACTTAAATGTATTTCTGGGAACTCATCGACATTGTCGGAAACAACCCTGATTCCGCCCAATGGTAGGTTGTACAGGCGTTTTGCTAAAAATAACCCACCGTGACAAATAGCAAAAATCTTACCATCTTTAATCTTATTTCTACCTAAATCGATGTGAATCGTATCGCCATCTTTAATTGTCGGACTCATTGAGTCACCAGATGCAAGTGTTGCAATAGCATCTTTTTGGTCGATTGCTTTATTACGTAATGTTGTTTTTGACATGCGTAATTTACGTTTCTCATTTAAGAGAATTGCTTCACCAATAGATCCCGATCCACATGCGAAAGAAAAATCCTTAAAAAATGGAATCTCGATTTCATCATCATCTAATGGCGTATTGCTATCCCATGATTCCACCGGGTAGATATCCATATCAACACCAGTTAGCAACCATCCTGATGTTGTTTTTAAAGCCTGTGCTAACTGTATAAGCCTACTGCCAGTTGGATTGTTTACTCCACTAATCCAGTTGGTGACAGTTCCTTTGCTTGCTCCAGTTGCTGCAACTAAATCTTTGTGCTGCAAGCCTAATTCTTTCATGCGATGAGCGATTCGGTCTGATGTAGTTTGCATAATTTTAGAACCTTACATTTGTTTAAAATACTAAACAAAAAAATTGACATATTCCTAAACTTATCGTTCAATAAACTAAACTTATTTGTTTAGGTAAATAAACGTGACCGTTAATGATTTAAGAATTTTTTATAAAGCCAAGAGTGACGCTGAGCTAGCACGGATTTTAGGACGTGATAGATCAGTTATTAACTATTGGAGAAAAGGCATACCTCTAAGCACACAAGCGGTTTTTGAAGTCTCAACAAAAGGAAAGTTGAAGGCTGAAATTAAAGCTCTGAGCGCATAAGGGGGGTGTATGTCTGAAAAATTAACAGAAAGCATCACTTTTAAATGCACGTATGAAGAAAAGCGTGATTTAGAAGCGATTGCAAAGTCAGAAAAAAGAAATCTGTCTGAGCATATTAGAAGTCTTGGCATGGCAAATATCTCTGAAGTTCGGGAACGCTTAAATAATCTCGCATCACTCATGCGTTTGACCACAGATACCGTAGATACAAGTTTTGATCTTGTTTCACCACCTCAGATACGAGATGTCACCCCAAAAGCAATAGGCGCAAAAAAAGCCCAACTGTGCGACCAGTTGAGCTTTCTTGCTGTCCACTCCGAAAAGTAAACAGAGGTAATCCAAGAATGCCAAATTTACCACAGAGCCTACCTAAAGATAAAGAAGTTAAGCCGAAATTTATTGAAACAGAGCTGGGTAAGGAAAAGCTTTGTATCCAGTGTCAAGAATATTGGCCATTAGATAGTGAATTTTGGTTTTCGTACAAAGGTAAGCCTAAAAAAGATGGCTCTAAATCTATTAATTATGAATCGGCTTGCAAGTGTTGCTATTACATACGCTACAAACCACAGCGATCTAATGCACCAAAGATCCGCATTCGTTCAGGCTATGAAAGGATAGGTGTTGTATGAATGCCAAAGCTGTTCCTGTAATACCGTTTCCAAAGCCTCAGCAAACAGAGCAAGAGGCTAGAAAAAGCATGTATAGCGATAAGTTTGTACAAGGCTATGTCATGTCTAGTCGATTGTACCGTAAAGAAGTTTATCCGTTCATTAGTGATGCTGCACGCAACGTTTATGCTGAATTGGAAAACCGCATAAATGGCCATAACAAAGAATCTGATTTTGTTAGCTACTCACAATTACAAGGCTGTGATCTATCAGGTGCACGTCAGATGAGTAGACGGACAGTTTCTATAGCACTTAAAGAGCTTACTAAACTAGGTGTTGTGACAGTTATTTCTAGTGGCAAACAAGGCATGAAATCATATCGAATAAATGAAGTATCGGTAAAAGATCAGTTTACTAACAAAACTAGTGTAGTTAGTACACTAGTTCCACAGGTAAACCAGTCTAGTGTAGTTAGTGAACCGCTAACTAGTGTAGTTAGTAAACACACAATAGATACATCTTTAGAATCTTTAGATATTAAAAAAAATACTGTTCTTGTGGATAACTTAAAAACTGAAATGTTTAGCGATTCTGTTGAATACCATCAGGACGACAAAAAGCAGTACAGCTTAATTGAGTTATCAAAAGTTTATTCGATCCAATCCGATCTAACGGCACAAGCAAAACGACAAGCACCTGATCTTGATGATTCTCAAATCTTGAGCGAATTAAAAAACTTTGCTCAGTGGTCTACAAGCAGAGAAAAAACCACAGCACAAGGTTGGATGAATTACTGGACATACAGAATTCAAAAGCTGACAGCACCTAAGGCTAAAAAACAAAAGCCGACTAAGCCGAAAAACAAAACCTTGTCTGATGCTCAAATCAAAATGTTTGCTTCCGTGCTATGCAACTACGATCCATTTGCATCGCTGTACTCAAACATTGGGGAAACTCAAAAAGCATTCGAGGGACGTGTCAGTGCAAATTTAGGAAAGCTTGAACACATCAAAAAATATGCGCCGTACCTCACTGAGCTTGGTTATCACGTTCAATTGGAGGAATTCAATGCTGAATAACAAACCAATGGATGCAACACACCGTGAACTAGACGGTACCTTTTGGAAAAACGAAAAGGGAACTTGGGCATTTTGGCGTGATGGTTGGGGATGGTGTCAGTACGTTGGAATTGTGAATTCTAATTTCTTAAAAAAGTTTATGGAGCTGTGATGACAAATCTTCGATGGAATGAACAACAGCTACAAGCACACCTAAATGCACACAGAAATAGGGCAGAACGCTCGAAATTGAGGCTTAAAGAAGAAAACCAAGCAAAGGTACTTAAAGCAAAGAAAAGCGTTGTGAGCATCAAATCAGAGCGAAATACGGAAAGTATAGATAATCAGGTTTTGTATTGTGAGATTGCAGCAACACCACCGTCAGTAAATCACTACTGGGAACGTACAGGGCGAGGGATGAAGTTAAGTGATAAAGCAAAGCAGTTTCATGCGGTGGTAATGAATCTGATACCTGCATTAAGGCTGTCTACACGCTTAAAACTTGAAGTTGTCTTTCATTTTCCAACACATCAAAAGAGAGATATTGATAACCACTTGAAAGCAACGATCGATAGTTTAGTGAAATGTGGATTCTGTGAAGACGATGAACAGTTTGATGAATTGGTTGTAAGACGTGGAAGTGTCGTATCTGGTGGGCTAATAAAAATTAAAGTTTGGGAGATTTAACAATGGTTGAAGTGGTCGATTGTATAGCTAATTTGGATTCCCCTCGCGCACGCGCGCGTTTTATTAATCAACGTTCAAAGAAGAATGTAAAAAAATTCCTTGTAAAACAGCGTGGTTACAAGCGTCCTGACTTTAACCGAATGATCTTAGATTTATGTACTCACTTAGGTTGGACACATGAAAAAATTGCAGACGTTTTACCTGTTGCAAATGCTTCAACTGTCAGTGAATGGTCAAGAGGTGGAAAGCCTAATTTTGAGAATGGCGAGGCGTTTATTGAACTTTGGAAAATGGAAACAGGTATTGAAATTGTGCCACGTGATGGCGAATGGATGACGTACAAGTACAAGATCGGGCAGTTAGATATTTTTGATGATGGCGGTCTGTGCGATCAGGTTATTGAGCAATTGGACTGCGCTTTATCTGAGCCTGTGTCGAAAATATCCATCAATCATGATGAGTACAAGAATGGCGATCTTGTTATGTATACAGATGGTCAACCAGTGTTACTTGTGGTTCGCATGCATCGCAACAAAGTTCTTGTAAGCAAGTACGGATCATTTAGCGCGCCAAATACACCTCATGCTGAAATTCGGAAAGCAAGTGAGGAGGAAATTAAAATGTATTCTTCTAAACAATGGAAAGAAGAGGGGCGTAAAGGTAAGCCTGTGTTTATACATGATGTGATGGATCGGGAGATTGAGGATGATTAATTTTTTACTTGGTTTTAAGTTGAGGTTTATTCAAAAGGTTGCGCCTAAAAATTTTGACCATTGGTATGAAAACAAAAAAGAAATTATATTTTGTAAATCACCACAATGGCGTGAGTATGAGATACACATAGTGGTAAAAAAACCATTTTGGCTTATTGTTGTTGAGGCTATGGCATACAAATTAATAAGAATAATCAACCCATAAGCCTGAATTAATACACAACAAACCGCAACAAATAACACTCAACACTAGCTCTATTCAATAACCAATGAATAGGGCTTTTTTTATGGCACGTCAACCAGTAAAAACACCAGGTGCGAAAGAAGCACCTAAAGCAGAAGTGAAGGCAACCACCACGGTGCAAGCTTCCACAGATGACGCATTAGATGCTGTTTTGGGGAAGCCTGAAACAACTGAAACAAATAAAACTGCTGAGGATACATTGGCAGAGATTTTAAGCGGTGAAGACCCAGTGGAAGCGGATGCAGTCGAACATCCTGAAGGTTTTGTACCTACAGAACAACTCGATGCTGTTACTGCTGAATTAGAAGTAACAAAAAAGGCATTAGCACTTGCTACTAAAAATCAAAGTAAGGCAGTCGAGCCAAAAGAAGCACCACAAACAGTTGTAAGCGTAGAAGACAAACCGAAACGTAAACGTACTGTTTGTCACCCTCAAAAAGGTTGGATGGTCGTAGAGGAATAATCATGGGATCTAAACCAAAAGTAATTCAGCAAGATCCCGAAGGGGATGCAAAAAAAGCAGCAGAAGCGGCAGTAGTTGAAACGAACCAAAAGAAAGCTCAACGCCGTACATCTTCTGCACTTGGTAGTGGTATGCCACAGCAAGACGGCAAAAAAACTAAACTCGGTGGTGGTGAATAATGAATTTAGATGCTCAAAAGTACTGTGCACGTTTCGGTCAGTTAAAAATGGCACGTGCCATTCATGAATCTCATTGGGCTGATTGCTACAAATATGGTGCGCCTGAGCGTCAACAAAATTTTAGTTCAACTCAAAGCAATCAAAGTCAGCGTCAAGATGATCGTATTAATTTGTACGATTCAACTGCATCGGATTCCGTTCAAGTCCTTGTGTCAATGATTATGAATGGTGTAACGCCATCGAATGCGATTTGGTTCAAGGCTCAACCTGATGGAATTGATGATCTATCTGTGCTCACAGAGGGTGAGCGTTGGCTTGAAGATGTGTGTCAATTCATGTGGCGCAATATTCATGCAGCGAATTTCGATAGTGAAAGCTTTGAAACGATGACTGATGTTGTGACTGCAGGATGGGGCGTGCTTTACACAGATATTGACCGTGAAGCAGGTGGCGGATATGTCTTTGAATCTTGGCATCCTGGTAACTGCTTCATTGGTTCTACACGTGCTGACGGATTGATCGACACAATTTATCGTGAACATGAGATGACAGCCGAAGCGATGGTGAATACTTATGGTGAGGATAATTGTCACCACACAGTCGTAGAGCAAGCAAAAACAGCACCTGATACCAAATTCACTCTATTACACGTAATTCAGCCACGAAAGTCCAAAGGCGCAGGTCAAATCAACAAAGATATGCCTTTTGCTTCAACACATCTTGATTTTGGCAATAAGCACATGTTGAAAGAATCGGGGTATCACGAATTCCCTTGTTCAATCCCTCGTTTACGCCGTTTGCCTAATTCAGTGTATGGCAATGGACAAATGTCTATCGCTTTGCCTGATGCGAAAATGGCAAATGAGTTGATGAAAAACACAATTCAGTCGGCAGATCTACAGCTTGGTGGTATGTGGATCGCTCAAGATGACGGTGTGCTTAACCCACATACAGTGAAGATTGGTCCACGTAAGATCATTATTGCTAATGATGTGAACTCAATGAAACGCCTAGATGATGGTGCAAACTTTCAAATAGCGGATTATTTACTTCAAAACCTACAAGGTGGCATTCGTAAAAAGCTGATGGCTGACCAGTTACCACCAATTGGCACACAGCAAATGACAGCGACAGAGATTCACACACGTGTTGAATTGATTCGTCAGATGCTTGGTCCTATGTATGGTCGCCTCCAAACTGAATACCTTCAAACAATCTTAGACCGTTGCTTTGGCTTAGCTTTACGTGCAGGTGCTTTAGGTAATCCACCTGAAGAACTACAAGGGCGCAATCTTTCATTCAAATTCGTGTCACCAATGGCACGTAGTCAGCGCATGGAAGAAGTGACAGCAACAGAGCGATACGTAATGTCTATGTCGAATATGGCGCAAGCAGAACCATCAATTTTAGACAATATTGATTTTGATGCGGTTGCAGTTGTTACAGGTACAGGTCTTGGCGTTCCTCAAAACATTATGCGTACTGCTGATGGAGTTCAACAGAAGCGACAAGCCAAGCAAGAAGCGCAAGAGAAGCAGGCACAAGCACAGCAACAACAACAGATGATTCAAACCGTAGGGCAAGAGGCGGCTAAAGGTCTGGCACCACAAATGGCAAGTGAGATGATGCAATGATTTTAATTATCGCCGTATTAGCAATCCTACTTTTGATTGTTAGCTCAATACTTTGGCACGTAAATAATGAGCGTAATTTTCTTATTCAGCAATTACGAGATGAGCAGGAAGCCAAGGCAAAGTTATTAAAAAAAGAAGTGCCTGAACCATCTGAAATTGAAACAGGAACACTTGTAAAGCGACGTTACTACAAGCCTGTGACAGCAGAAACCTACCGAAATTTATTCGATATAGATATTAACGGAATGCGAGTTTTAGAGCATCTCGCTACCACGTTTTGTAAATCAATTTACGTCCGTGGCGGTCAAGAAGCAGATAGAGAATCATGCTTTAGAGCAGGTCAAAACGATGTAATTCAATTCATTCTTAAACAAATAAACCGTGCAAACGACCCAAATTATAAGGAAGAAACAAATGACTGATTTAACTAATAACGAATCGCAAGTACCTGAAATCGACCCAACACCAACTAGTGTACTAACGCCACCAGTTGAGAAAAACCCACAAGGGGGTGAAGGTAATCCAGTTGTTGATCAACCTGAAGTTATTAATTCAATTGACGACTATAAGGTGGAAATTGAAAACTTTAACCTCGATGAGTTTAAAGAATTCCCTGAAAACCAAGAGTTTTTAGAGCGTGCGCGTGAGGCAGGTTTTGGAAATAAAGAGCTAGGTTTCTTATTGGGTGAATACAACCAGTTATTGCCTGAGATTATGAAGGCTAATTCTGCGCTAGATGCAGAAGCATGCACAGAACAAATGAAAACTATTTGGGGCGGTGAAACAGACGCAAACTTTGGTTTTGCTCAAACTGCTGCACAAAATGCAATTCAAAACGGAATTCTAACTGACGAAGAAATTAATAGTCCTGAATTTGGTAACAATCCATTGGTTTTAAAAATGGCTGCATATTTCGGAAAACAACTACAAGAAGACACACCACCGTCTAACACACAGCAAAGTAATGGCGAAGATGTTCAATCATTAATGCGAAGTGAAGCATACCTTAATCCGCAACATGCTGACCACAAACGTGTGTACGCGAAGGTAGAGCAATTTTATCAAAAGCAATATAAATAAGGGGTAAAAAATGTCTATTGCAAATGAAAACAAAATCACGCCGGCGTTTGTACAGCAGTATCACGATAGTTATGAAACAACTTGCGCACAAAAAGTTTCGCGTTTACTTGCTACGGTAACAAACCGTGGTCGAATTCAGGGTGAATCATTCACCATTAACGATATGGGTAATGTTGAAATGAAGCCTTCTGGCGCTCGTTTCGGTAATACTGAATGGACAATTCCTGATGTTGGTGTTCGCTCAGTTTTAATGAATGACTTTGATTTATTCATTCCGATTGAAAAGCGTGATGTGCCTAAGTTAAAAGCACATCCAGAAGATACATACATGAAGAAATTGCATGAAGCGCACAACCGAAAAGTTGATGACATCATCTATCAAGCGTTAATTGGCGTAATTATCCGTAAAACAGTGGCAGATAATGGAACAGCTTCAACAACTCCAGTGTCATTACCTAGCACACAAATCATTTCACCTGTTGGTATGACGCTTAAACAGCAAATTATTAAAGCAAAATCATTATTCCGTAAAAACGAATGTGACGAGCAAAACGGTGAAGAGCTTTATGTCAATTATACAGCTGACATGATGGAAGAGTTCTTAAACGATAATACCTTAACAAATGCCGATCACATGTCTATTCAGATGTTGCAGAATGGTGCGGTTGGTACTAAGTGGCTTGGTGTGACTTGGGTTGCTTATGAAAAAGTGGTAGATGGTGCAACGGCAGGTACTAAGCGTGCAGTTATGTACTGTAAATCTGCTGTTCACTATGGTGATGCTGATATTGACGGTTTCAGTATTTCTGTTCGCCCAGACAAAAAAAACGTCAAACAGGTTGGTGGTATTCACTCTATGGCGGCAGGTCGTGCAAACGAACTTAAAGTCGTAGCGATTGACTACAAAGTGCCAGTGGTAGAAGAAGGCGAATAAGTAGCAGTTTTGACCTAACACTTTTGAGCGAGGGTGTTAGGTCTTTTTTATAACTAAGAATGGGAAAATTAGAATGAATAGAGCTGATGCAATTAAAATAGATGAACAGAACCTCAATCCTGAATTGTTTTGTGGAAAACGGGCGTTAGAGCGTGAACGAGAGAGCATAGATAAGCCACTTGAGCGCAACTCTAAAATTCGCATCTTGTTGGAAGTTATTGAAACTACATATAAAACAACCGAATTAGACTTGCAGAAAAAAGCATCTAAAAAACTAAGTAAATTATTGGATGATATTTAAAATGAGTAATTCAGAACAGCAAATTGAAAAAGAAATTCAAGATAAGGGCTTAAATGCTCCACGGTTAACGCCTGATCATATTGATTCAAAGATTAAAGCTATTCGCTATTTAACTGGTGATGTAGCTCCAGTTTTTGCGCATGAAGATTACTTTGCAAAAGAAGATAAAAGCACACCCTGCCTAACAATTTGTATTTTAACTTTAGAAAATGGATTCACAGTTACGGGTGAATCCGCATGTGCAAGCCCTGAAAACTTTGACAAGCTGATCGGGCAGAAAATTGCTTACCAGAATGCACGTGAAAAAATTTGGATGCTTGAAGGGTATTTATTAAAAGATAAATTGAGCCAAACAGCAAAACAACCAAAAAGCCATATTGAGCGAATGCAATCTGAAAAGTTTGAACTTGATACTAAGCTGAATGCATTAAATGCATTTTTAGCTAAACTTGGTACAGATCAAGCTCCATTACTGACTGATGAGCAAGTAAATAGCTTGGAACTTCAGGCGGAAGCAATGGAACAGTATTCAAATATTCTTGGTTCTCGAATCGAATATGATGAAGAATATTTAAGCGTATTAGGCGGTTAATCTTAACACCCAACAAACCGATACTTAAAAGCCCTCAAGATCAATAAAACTTGAGGGCTTTTTCATGTCTACAACAAAAGTATCTATCTGTAATGAAGCACTGAATTTACTTGGTGCTAAATCTATTCAATCGTTTGAAGAAAACACAGAAACAGCACGGCGTTGTGCATCTATTTACGATTCCACACGCCGTACTTTGCTTCGCATGCACCCATGGTCATTTGCTAAAAAACGTATGCAATTGGCACCAATATCAACATATCCAACTTTCGGTTATCAGTACGCATTTCAATTACCAAGCGATTTTATCCGTGTGATCGATACTGGTCTTGATGTGTATGAAGTGGAAGGACGACACATTCTTGCGGATGTAAATCTAATTAATCTTGTTTATGTGGCTGACGAACAAAACGAAGGTATTTGGGATTCTTTATTTTCTGAATGCATGATTTTGTATTTGGTTAATAAATTAGGCAAACCAATCACAGGTAGCCAAACAGAAGCAGATAGCGCATGGCAAAAGCTTCAAAACACACTTAAACAAGCACGAGCAATCAATGGCCAAGAGCGACCATCGCAAGATTTCTCAGCGAATTACAGCTCATCACTCATGGGATCTCGTTACTAATGAAGCAATTTCTTATTAAAAATAACTTTAGTGCAGGTGAGCTTGCACCAACGTTATACACACGAACAGACATACAGCAGTATGCAAACGGTGCTAAAGAACTAACAAATGTAATTCCGCTTGTAGAAGGTGGTGTGAAGAAAAGACCAGGTACTTATTTTGTTTCTTTGGCTAAAAATGCACATCGCTTAGTTCCATTTATTGTGAACTCAGGCGATACATTTGTACTTATCTTTCGCGATGGCTTCATTGATGTGTTTAATCCCAGAAGTAAAACAATCATCAAGTCTATTGTTTCACCTTACACAGCAAGTCAAATACACGATATTCAATACGTTCAGTACCGTTATGAAATGTTTCTTACTCACAATGAAGTACCTGTTCATAGATTTATGTGTAATGAAAAGTTTGAAAATTGGCAGTTAATACAATTCGTATTCTCACATGCGCCTACGGATTCTGAAAATGCGCGTTTTCCATTTCGTAAAGGAAAGCCGTCAGGTAAGGATGTTGGAGCACAGATATCTTTTACATTAAGTGGTGTGAATGGATGGCTAACAACACAAACGTATCTTGTTGGTGATGTTATTTCGTATTCAGGCGCTTACTACCAAGCAACACAAGACAGCACAGGAAAACAACCAAATACTGAAACAGGCTATTGGGCTGTTGTTACTGAAAGTTTAGGCGCTGTATTTACTGCTGCAGATATTGGTAGTTATATCGATGTAAACGGAGGGATTATAAAAATCACTCAGTTTGTGAATGCAAACCAAGTGAATGGGGAAGTTGTAAAAAAATTAGATGCTGATGTACAAGCAATTGAACGTGCGTGGTCAATTATGCCACCTGCATTCAATGAAGCTAACGGATATCCACGTTGCTGTACTTACTTTAAACAGCGTTTGGCACTAGCTAATACGAAAAAGAACCCTAATAAAATTTGGTTTAGTGCGGTTGGTGGTAATGGTAACTATCTTGAAACCACCGAAGATGGGGATGCATTCAGTATTGTTTCAGCGTCAGGTCTATCGAATAGTATTTTGTTTCTTGAAGCACAGCGAGGCGTTGTTTGCTTAACGTCAGGCGGTGAATTTATGGTGAATTCTGATGGCGTACTATCACCAACAACTGTGAATATTAACGAGCATTCAGCTTATGGTGCATACCCATCAACAAGACCTGAACGTGTAGGGAATGAGTTGCTATTTGTACAACGTGGTGGTGAGCGTTTACGTGCGCTGACTTATCGTTTTGAGGTGGATGGTCTTGTTTCTCCTGAAGTGAGTTCTTTAGCTTCACATATTGGTGAAAATCATTTAGGTATTAATGAACTTTCGTATATGCAAGAACCTGAAGCATTAGTCTGGTGTGTTTTGGGCGATGGGAAAGTGGCGAGTATCACATTCAATCGTGATCAAGAAGTTGTTGCATGGGCGCAGCATGACTTTAGTGGTGTGGTTTTAAGTATTTGTAGTGTTCCAACTAAGCTAGGTAAAGACAGATCATTCATGTTGATCTCAAGAAATGGTTCAACATGCTTAGAAGAAATTTCATTTGATGCATATCTCGATAGTCAGCGTGAAGTAGTGCTGTCAGATATCACTGTAAACAAAGAATCTTTGATTGGATTTAATAGTTTTGATGCATTTTTTAATGACAATAAACATATTTATCAGGTTCAATTTTTTGAAAATGAAACACAGATGGTATTTCCTGAACAGTGGCTTAATCAAGCTTTAAATATTGGGCAGACAATCAACTGTAAAGCAGCGATGTTTCCTCCTGAAATGAGCCAAAGTCCTGCATCATCACTTATGTTTAAGGCAAAGATTGATCGTATTGGATTGTTCTTTCATAAAACAATTTCACCTGAAATTAACGGTAAATTAGTTGAGCAATTCAACTATTCAAGCAGTGAAGTTTGGAAGCCAAGAGAACCGCACACAGGGTATCACTTGATTGAAGGTGGAACGTGGGAAAACCTGCACGAACTCCCATTCACTGTGACACACAACAAACCGCTACCGTTTCACCTGCAAGCTATCTCTATGCAGATATCAATTAACGAGAAATAAGATGCGTGTAGATGTAGCGTGCATGTCCGATATTCCAAAGCTTATTCAAATTGCTCAAGGCTTTATTGATGAAGCTCCGAACTATAAAAATCGAGAGCTCAATATTAAAGCTCTTGAGGAAAATCTAAGCTCAATTATTGCGACTGATGGTAGTGGTGTTGTTTTTGTGGTTATTGCAGATCAGCAGATTGTTGGTGGCATTGTGTGTTTGACAACAAAGGACTGGTTCAACGATCAGGTGATTGCATTTGAACAAGTCTTCTATGTAATGCCTGAATATCGTGCTAGTCGTGCGCCATTGTTATTGATAGATGCGTTTTTAAATTGGGCTAAAAATATGGGAGCTAGTCGAGTGCAATGCGGTACAACGACAGGGATAAGTACGAAAGGCTGTGTACGATTATATGAGCATTTCGGCTTTGTTCAGCACGGCATTCTTTTAGATCTGGAGTTAGGCAATGAGTGAAATTAGTCAAAACCAAAACACACTTATCCTTGATGACATTTTAAGTAATGCCGAACGTCTTACCTATGTTCAGATTGTGAAGCAAATTCAGAACAAAATTGTTGTCGGTATTAAGGACAATCATGTGGATGAAGTTGTACCGCCAGTAACACATCATTTTGCACCCGGTATTTATATGCGTCAGATGGATGCAAAGGCAGGAACGCTTGTGGTTAGCAAAATGCACAGCACTGAACATCAAAATATTTTATTGAAAGGTGCTGTCTCTTTAATCACTGAAGATGGTGTGAAAACGATTTATGCACCGAGCATCATGTTGTCACAACCAGGTACAAAACGAATTGGTTACTTTCACGAAGATAGTTCTTGGCTCACGATCCACCCAACAGATGAAACCGATGTGGATGTTTTAGAGGAATCCCTAACTATTCCTGAAAGTGAAATAGATAGTTTTCTTGCAAGCATTGGCTATCAAGATAAGGAGTTTATCGCATGAGTATGGCTTATGTTGCTATTGCTGCAACGGTTATTACAACAGCATATACAGGTTATACGCAACACGAAAATAACAAGTACATGGAAAAACAGGCACAGGCAGATGCCGATGCTGTAGCGGCACAAGGTCGTGTTGAAGCTGAACGTATTCGGAAGGATAAGGAAAAGGCGCAATCAAAAGCACGTGCGGCACTTGCAGAGAATGGGCTTAGTGTCAATGAAGGTACTTCAATTGTGATTAATGACCAGATTGAACAAGACGGCTCATATGATGCAAATATGGCAGAAATCGCAGGCTATAACGGATCACAGCGTTTAAGAGGTGAAGCGAGCGTTTATGGTAAGAATGCTAAAACTGCTTTAATCGGTGGTGCGATTGGTGCCGCGAGTTCGGGGGTGTCTGCTTATGGCAACACAACAGGGTGGAAATAATGGCTAGAATTCCTATGGGTAATTTTGGTAATGCGATGCCACAAGTTGAGCGTACTCGCATGCCACAACAAGATAATATTTCTGCATCTTTAGTGAATGCATCTCAAGTATTTGGTCAGGCTGTAAATCAAAGAGACAAAGCTCAGCAAGAAGCCGAAGTTTCAGCGAAACGATTAGAATTACATGGCAATCAGTTGGCAGAACAAGAGGCTAAAATTAAGCTAGATGATGCTCTTACAACTCAAATGTCAGAACAAGTTACGCTTGTTAAAAATGATGTATTGAATGGTGTTTATGATGCAAAAAAAGGCGATGAAGCATTAAAAACATGGGGTGCAGCTAAATACAAAGAGCTTGAAGAAGACATGCCAATGCATGCGCGTACTCAATTACAGCAGTATTGGAAAAGCAATGTAGATAAAGAAGCAGTAAGCTTATTACCCTTACAACTACGTGCAGATGCTCAAAAAGGTGTAGTGGTTGCAGACAAAGCTTTTGATGTTGCCACTCGCTATGACCGTGAAAAAGGACGTGAGTATTTAAAAAACAATTTAAATAGCCTTAATATTTCAGAAGCTGAAAAAACAGATCGCTTGCTTAAATACGATACCACTCGTGATATTTTAGACATCGATGATCGAATTACGATAGCAGTCAGCGGAAAAGATACATCTGATTTAACTACACTAATAAGTGATTTAGATGAAGGTAAATACGGTTATTTAGATGGTCCAACTGCACAAAATAAAAAGAACCAGGCATTAAGTCGAATTGACGCGATTAACAAAAAAAATGAAGTTGAAGAAAACAAACGTGTGCAGGTCGCAGGTAAAGTATTCAATGAATATAAGTCTCAAGTATTAACTGGTCGCATGCTTGATGATGACTATCGCAATGATGTAAGAAAGTCTGTTGCAGGCACAGAACATGAAGCTGAGTTTGATTTTTACGACAAGCAATCATCTAATTTTCAGAGCTTTTCACGTAAATCTACGAGTGATCAATTGGCTTTAATTAATCAGCAAAAAGCCAATATGAAGAATTCATCAACAACGGATGCAGTGACGGAAGGAAAAATTCTAGGCGTTTATGAAAGTTTGTATAACGAAAAACTAAGTACGATTAAAAGCAATCCTAATCAGGCTGTGCGTGAAGCAGGTTTAGAGGTGCATGAGCTTACGAGTGTGGAATTGAAAACAAATTCTAATTCATTCATAAAAAAAGCGATTGAAAACGGTGTTAGTCAAATGTCGTTAAAAGATGCCAATGTCAAAGTTCTACCTATTTCCAATGAGGATCTACCAGAAGCACGTAAAGCATTTAATGATATGGGTGTTGATCAGAAGTTGAATTTTATTGGTGGACTTATTGATCAATCCAAAGGCGTAAAAAACGGTGCGAAAATATGGGGTTCGCTACTAGGTCAATTGGGTGGTGGCTCAATGAATTATGTATCGGCAGGATTGGCACAAATGAACGGATTTAAAAGTACGGAAAATCGCCACCTTGCAACGTCAATCATTAATGGCACACAGCTTTTAAAGAACAAGCAATTAATAATGCCTAAAGAAGCTGAACTGAAAACAGAATTTAATAAATATGTAGGCAATACGCTTTCAGGAACTTCTGCAAATAACGCTTATGAAACTTTCAAAGCTGTTTATGCTGACACGCTGAATGAGCGAGCTATTCAGCATAAAGCAACAGATGAAGCACCAAACAAGGATGTTTTAAAAACTGCTTTAGGTATGGCAACTGGTGGTGTCTATACGCAATCAGGCAAACATAAAAATTATCTAGGCGAGAGCGTAAAGGATTGGAAAGTATCAAAACCTTACGGTTGGACTGATAGTAAATTTGAAGCATATATAAATCACGGATATGAACGTGTTGCAAAAAACACAGGACTACCAGTACATGAACTTGAATCTTTAAGACTTCATCGATCAGAAAAGAAAACTGAAAAGGGTGAAATTCAATACGACCTAATCAATGAACGCGGTAATCCATTACAGGTTAAAGGCGTGATTTGGCGTATTTCATTACCAGGAGCAACTAAGTAATGTGGATTAGTGAACTTGATGACGATGAACAAAAAACAGTAAATACACTAACTGCCAAAGGGCTTTCAGCTAAACCTAAAGGTAAAAAAGAAGTTGGCTTATTTGATGGTGCTGCATCTGCTGTGCCTCGTGGAATATTGGCAGGCGGATTGAAAGTAGCCGATACTGTTGCTAAACCGTTTGAGCGTATTGGCGATCACTTGGGTTGGGCGATAGATGAAATTAAAACGGGTGAAATGTACGAACCATTGGACGTTCGTAAAAAATCATTTGAACAGATTCATGAAGAAAAAAATAAAGATCGCCGTGATAAATTGGTCATGGAGGTTGAGCAACTACAGGATGCTGAAAATACAGGTACCGCAGGTAATATCCTCTTTGGCGTATCTGATTTTGCTACAAGGGCAGTTGTAGGTAGTTTGGTTGCAGGTCCTGCAGGTGCAGTAGCAACATCTGGCTTATCTGAAACTAATTATAGCTATGAAGAGCTTCAACACAAAGGTGTTGATAGTGATACAGCTTTGAAAGTGGCATCGGTTGATGGGGTTGTTGCAGGATTAAGTGCAGCACTTCCTATCTCATACGGTTTAAAGGGTACTGGTGGTGTAGCAAAAGATGCTGTTTTGTCGATTGCAGGTGCAACAGGGCTATCTACAGGTGGTCAATATGCAAGTGGTAAAATACTTAAAGCTGACGGTTATGATAAACAAGCCAAAAAATATGAAATTACACCTGAAAGTATAAGTACTGAAGTTGCATTAAATGCCTTGATGTTTGGCGCAAGTCGTTATGCTCAACATCGAAGCCAAGTGAAATTAAAAGAGAATTTGGATCCTGAAGCAAAAGCAGATGCGATCAACAGCGCATTGGTTTTGAATGAAGCTGAATTAGATAGTGTTGCACCTGTAGAACCAACGAATGCTATTCAGGAAAATAACCATTTAAAAAATCTAAATAGTGCGATTGAGAATGTAAAGTCTGGCCGTTTTGTCAATGTGGCTCACCCTGTTAAGGGTGAAGAAAAACAAAAGTCTATAAACTATGAATCAATGGCTTTGCCAAATAATGCAAAATCAATTGCACGTAAAGCACAACAAGAAGGCGTTGATCCATCGGTAGCTCTAACGATTAGTCATATTGAAACAGGCGGATCATTCAGCCACACAGCTAAAAACCCAACTTCTACAGCACATGGTTTATTTCAGGTTTTAGATAAAACATGGAAAGGACAAGGCGGTGGTGATAGAAGTAATGTGGATGAGCAAATCAAACAAGGTTTAAAGCACATCAAGAATGCTAATGCATCAATGCGTAAAAGCCTTGGACGTGAGCCTGTAGCACATGAACAATATTTAGGGCATTTACTTGGACCAGGTGGAGCATCTGCAGTATTAAAAGCAGATCCAAATGCAAAATTATTAGACATTGTCCGAAAATACGATTCTAAAAATGCAAATGCGATTGTTAAAAATAATGGCATGGATGGACTAACTGTAGGGCAAGCGGTTAATAAATGGCGCACTAAGTGGAATAGCTTGAGCTCTAAATATGGATCGAATGGAACAAGTACCGCTATTGGTATGGATGGTTCAAGCTACGACTTTGCTTATGAGGTTAAATCTTTAAGTGAATTGATCGCATCGAATGATACTGCTTATGGTGTGAATCCGCTTTACCCATCGGAATTACAGCCACGTGATAGAACACGTGAAGCGTCACGTCAGCAGATTGAGGACATTGCAAATAATTTAAAACCTGAATGGTTGGGCGAATCTAATATGTTATCTGATGGTGCGCCAATCATCGGCATGGATAACGTAGTCGAGTCAGGGAATGGGCGTATACTTGCGCTAAATTTAGCACATGAAATCGGTAAGGCAGATGAATATCGCTCGTATATTGAAAATTATGCACGTGAGAAAGGTTGGGATATTTCAGGCATAGACAAGCCTGTATTAGTCCGCACACGCTTAACAGATACAGACCGTGTACAATTCACCAAGTTAGCAAATGAATCCAATGTAGCGCAATTCAGTGCAACTGAGCGTGCAGTGAGTGATGCCGACCGTTTACCAGATGCATCATTCTTAAAGATCAATAATGATGGTTCAATTAATTTAGATGGCTCAATGGATTATATTCGTGGCTTTCTCGATCAAGTGCCACAGTCGGAACGTGCAAGCTTAATCACAGAAGATGGGCGTTTATCTCAAGAGGGAAAACGCCGTATTGAATCTGCAATCACACATCAAACCTATGATGATTCAAGCCTTATTACTCGGTTAGCTGAAAACCTAGACGATGATAGCAAAACCGTTTTAAATGCATTATTGCGTTCAGCTCCGCAACTATCTCAATTGAATGCATTGGTGAAACAAGGTGGTAGGCATCAAAATACAATTGCTAAAGATTTAGCTCAAGCAGCACAAAAACTTTCAGACTTAAAAGCTAGTGATTTAACTGTTCAAGATTATTTAAATCAAGGTCAGTTGATCGATGACGGTTTAAGTGTTGGAGCTAAAGATTTTCTAAATGTTTTTGATCAAAACAAACGAAGTGCAAAAGGAATTAGTGAAAACATTCAATCTAAGATGGATGAAATTGAAGCCATGGGTGATCCAAGACAAGGCTCATTATTTGGTGATGGCCCTGAAGAATCCGCAGCACTTGATATTATTTTAAATAACCCTGATCAACATATCTCAGTTAGTCGTTTGGATCCCGATGGAAATGTTGAAGAAATTACGATGACTTTACGCGAACGCTTAGATGAATTAGAAGCGGAAGCAAAACAGGCACATGAGGACACTTTAGCAGCACAAACTGCGATTAGTTGTGCTTTACAGTTTGGTTGATAAAATGTCTAATAACCATTCTAAAGCCTATCAAAAATTAAATAAGGATTAATATTATGCGTATTTTTACCGAGGTTGTTGGTGGGCCAAATGATGGTGATCTTGTTCGGGTTAATGGTGATACCTATATAGCATTTGATTTCAGTATGTTAGATATAATTTCACCAGATGTTAACGCTAAGTTAAAAGAAATACAGTATCGTAGAAGTAAGGCATTCTTTATTTTTAATAATAAATACTACACGAGAGAATTTTTTGTTTGCAAAAGTTCAGATCAAGATAAAGCAATAAAGAGTTTTCGTGGTTATTTTAATCCTGTCTTTAAGAAGTGATGAATCATTACCCAACAAACCACACTTAAAACCATGCTCAGATAGTAAAAACTATTTGAGCATTTTTTATGAAAGAACAATGCAAGCAAGCTGTAGCAAAAGCACTTGGTAAAGAGAAACTTAATCAGCAAGAAGTTCAGCAGATCGAACAGCGTGTTCAAGATGCAATGAAAACTATTGCGAAAAAAGATATTCAATCTTGGCGCAACTTATCTGAATCTGAAAAACTTGTTAAAGCGAGTGAATTTGTTGCTCAAGATATTCAAGATCAACTCAAGCGAAAACATAAAATCGCAGCTCAAGACATTCTCACTCAAAATAAAAATCTAGCATTGTTAGATCACCCAACACTTTCAGCAAGTGAAGTTGTAGACCGCATGGTTGCACCTCACGGTGATATGTCAGGCGTACAGTCCTTAGATTCTAAATCACGTGCAATCGCATCAATCTATCGAGGTGATTTGGTTGATTTCTACACCAACGTAAAAGGTGGGTTAGGCGTATTCACTGATAAAGAATTAGTCACAAAAATTGTGCGTGAACGCTTTGGCGATAGTACAGGAGATGCTTTAGCTAAAAAAATTAGTGACAAAATGGGCGAGGTATTCGAGGGGATGCGTGAACGCTTTAATCGCTCAGGTGGTGACATTGGCAAGCTTGATGATTGGGGCTTACCACAAACACATAGTCTTGAAAAAATTGCTGTAGCCGGGAAACAAGAGTGGGTTAGCAAAGCCGAACAGCTTATAGATCCTAAAAAATACGTGCATGAAGACGGCAGTTATTATTCACAAGATCAAATCCGTGAACTTCTTGAATACTCATTTGACACATTAACAAGTAATGGCGCAAACAAAACAGAAATTGGTCGTCAATCTACAGGGGCTTCATCCAAAATTACAAGCCGACATTCCGAAAGTCGTGTACTGCATTTTAAGGATGCTGACGCATGGATGGATTACCAAGCCGACTTTGGCGGTATGCCTTTTGTGGATTTGGTGGAGGCGCACATCAATGGATTATCTAAAGATATTGCTATGGTTGAAAATCTTGGGAGTAATCCTAAAAATTCCATGCGCATATTAATGGATGCAGCAGAAAAGAAAGATTGGCTAAATGGTGTGGATGCCAATACAACAGGTAAATCACGTAAACGTGCACAAGGTATGTTTGAAGAATTTACAGGGCAAAACACACCACAATCCGAAGTCTTAGCAAATTTAGGTTTGGCATATCGCTCAATGAACGTTGCTTCTATGTTGGGCGGTACAACACTATCGAGCGTAACAGATCAAGCCATGATTGCTAAAACAGCCTCAGTACATGGGATTGCATTCCGTAAAACCTTTGGTGAATTACTTACACAGTTAAATCCGAAAAATAAAGAAGACCGCATTCAAGCCCATAGCTTAGGCTTAGCAACTGATGAAATGTTAGGTTCAATTGCACGTTGGGCGGATGATGGGCTAACTTCTGTACATGGTAAATCTCAAAAGTTAGCACGTATATCAAGTGGTGTGGCTTCTCAGGTTATGCGTGTATCTGGTTTAAATGCATTAACTGCTGCTTCAAAAGTCGGCTTTACAAAAATGCTTATGGAAAAGTACGGACGTTTAAGCCGTGATAAAGCATGGTCGGATCTAAACGAAATGGATCGTGAGCTTATGTCTAAGACAGGATTAAGCGAACGCGCATGGGAAGTCATGCGATTGGCTGAACCTGTTTTAGATCGTAAAGGTAATCAGCTTATGTCTGCACGTTCAATTTATGAAATTCCTAATGACAAATTAACTCAGTTCGGTGATCCGCAAAAAGTTAAAGATGAAATTGCAACAAGTTTTCAGGCACATTTACTTGATGAACAGGGTATGGCAGTTATTGAGGCTGGATTACGCGAACGTACATGGATGAGTGCAGGTCAAAAGAAAGGTACAGGCATGGGCGAGATTGTAAAATCCATGCTTCAATTTAAATCATTCTCTGCATCATTCCTTATGCGCCACGGTAGTCGAGCAATGGCACAACCAACGGTTGCAGGGAAAGCAAAATATGCAGCCTCATTAATTGCAATGACCACGGTCTTGGGTGGATTGGTTGTACAGCTTCGAGAACTATCCAACGGCAATGATCCACAAACAATGTGGGATAGTGAAGATCCTGAAAAATCTTATGAGTTCTTTAAACGTGCATTTGTTGCAGGTGGTGGCTTGCCAGTGCTAGGAGATATTCTAGTGGCAGGTACGGATACAAGCGGTCGTGATGCTTCTGATTTTTTAGCAGGTCCTTTTGGTTCAGACTTTAAAACAGCATTATCTTTGACTGTGGGTAATGCATCAAAACTTTCAAATGGTACCGATACCAATGCAGGTAATGAGGCATTCAAGGCTTTAAAAAGTAAATTACCAGGACAAAACCTTTGGTACACAAAAGCGGCAGCAAATCGACTTATCTTTGATGAAATGCAAGATATGATTGCACCAGGATATCGTGAAAAGTTAATGCAAAAAGCAGAACGAACACAAGATCGTACACGTTTTTGGGGTGATGACATTACAGATATTCAAGCACCTGACTTTGAACGTGTGATTCAGTAAAAGACACCCAACAAACAGCTAGACCACCCCTTGTATATATGACCTATATACAGGGGATTTTTTATGGCGAATGAAAAAAGTAAAGTCGGAAAGCTCAAGCCTGAAACAAAAGAGAAATTAGAATTTTGTTTAGAGATGACTTCAAAGGATGCAATTGATTTAGTCACGGAAGCTTATGGCCAAAATATTTTTGACAAGAAAGGTCGTGGCGATAAAGTTTGGCTTTATAAGGGCGCAAAAGAAGCCTTAACAGTCATGGAGAAATTAAAGCGAGTTTTGCTTGATGATGAGCTGACTACTGGTGGTGCGGATGATAGAAAGATTTCTCCCGAGGCACAGGCGACTGCTTTACTAGAGAGTGTTGCCAAAAAATTAGAAGAACGCAAACAGCGTCCGAGCTAATTAAATGAAAGTTTCCTTTGCTGCGTTTTTTCTCATTTATGCCGAAGTGATGAATTGGGATGTTCCCGACTTTCATTTAGATGTTTGTGACTTCTTGGAAGATTACGGGCCACTTGGTTTATTAATGATGCCACGTGGTCACGGTAAATCAACAATGCTTGATATTTACAATGCTTGGATGCTTTTCATAGATCGCAATCGACTAATACTTCACCAAGGCGCAACGGATGGGGATGCATCAAAATGTAGCCGAGGAACACAGCAAGTCATTGAAAAGCACCCATTGTGCCAAATCTTCAAGATGTTTAAAGAACGTGGCGAGTTGCAAAAGTGGTGGGTTAATGGCTCAGAGGATGTGCGTCACGGCTCACTACATGCACGTGGTGTTCTTTCAAACGTTACTGGTGCGCGTGCAAATGATATTCAAAACGATGATGTAGAAATGCCTGCAAATATCGCAACTCCTGAAGCACGTGAAAAATTGCGTTATCGATTATCTGAGCAAACACACATTTTAATACCTGGTGGACGAAAACTCTTTATTGGTACACCTCACACCCACGATTCGCTCTACACATTGGTTCAAAAACAAGGTGCAAAGTGTATGATTCTAAAAATGTTCAAAGAAGAAAAACGCTTTCAAAATACAATTGAATGTTTAGTTGATTTTAAGCCGATATATGTTTTTAGTGGCATTGGTGCTACAGCAAGACTACTAAAAGAAAAAGAAGATTTTCTTGTTAGAACGAATGGCAATACATGGGAAATAATTTTTAGTGAATCTCATTACCTAATTGACGTATATAGTGAATCTTTGTGGCCTGAACGCTTCACTCATGTAGAGATGGAAAAGCGCCGTAAAGAGTGTAGAACACTAAACGAATGGGATTCGCAATATCAAATGCATGCGAAGCCTGTTGGTGAAGTGCGCCTTGATCCCGACAAAATGATTCCTTACGACTGTGAGCCTGTTTTAAAACGTGCGAACGGTCGAATGATTATGATGCTTGGAGAGCGTCAGATTGTTGGCGTAACGATGCGTTGGGATCCATCAAGCGGAAAATTAAAATCAGATATTTCATCCGTTGCTTTGGTCTTGCATGACGACTTTGGTGTGAAGTATTGGCATAGATCAATAGCACTCACAGGTGAGGTTATTGTCACAAATCAATCAGGTGAGATTACAGGCGGTCAAGTTTGGCAGTTATGCGATTTAATCGAAGAATTTAACGTACCTAAAGTAACGATTGAAACAAATGGCATTGGTAACTTTGCACCTGCATCGCTTAAATCATGTTTGAAAAAACGTGGTATTCAATGTGGTGTATCTGAACAACATTCTGTTGGTCAAAAAAACAAACGTATTCTAGATGCGCTTGAAGGGCCTTTATTATCTGGTCTTTTATGGGTTCATACTTCAGTAATTGATACACCTGAAGAAGGTGAAAACAGCTCAAGGCAATATAAAAACATGCGCATGTTTAATCCTGCAATTACTGAACAGCCTGATGATGATTTAGATTCTTTAGCTGCTGCAGTTACAGATCAACCTGAACGCGTCGGGAAAATACACAGAACAAACGAAGTCAATCAGCGTCTTAATTTAAGAGGGAATGGTGGCGTAGTTGAAGCCACTTTAGATTTTGAAAATTAGGAGAAGGCAATGCCAGTTCAAGAGGCAATTCCTTATTCGGAAGCTATTGGGAATGGTGTAAGTGAATCGTTTGCTTTAGGTTTTCCGTGTGGAAAAAAAGAATATTTAATAGTCAAAGTGAATGATGTTCGAATTGATGGTTCTGCTTGGGCACTTAGTAATAACACAGTTACTTTCAACACAGCACCAATACTAAACGCTTTTATTCAATTTAAGCGTGAAACCAAAATTGAACGTACAACTGATTATGCAACATATAACGACTCATTGCGTGGCCCAGTATTAAACCAAGACTTCGATAAAATTTATGAAATCTTACAAGAAAATAAAGCTGATACCACACAATATGAACCTGACTATGAATACTCTATAGCAAAAGCAAATGAAGCGCATCGTATAGCACAAGAGGCTTATGAACTTGCTGAATTAACTGAGATAGAGCATGGCGGTACTGGTGCAAGAGATATCGAAGGTGCACGCAATAATCTAGAAGTCTATAGTCAAGCCGAAGTTGATGCACTTGTTGTAACAGGTGGTGAGGGTATTACTGTTCCTATATCAGGTGGTGGTACGGGTGCAACCACACCAGAGCAAGCGCGTGAAAATCTTGAGGTAATGTCTATTAATGAGATTAATACAGCTCTCATTAGTATGTTTGCATCAGATAAAGAATCTGTCGGCTATCAGGAGTTTCCTGGTGCAGATGGGAAAAAATTAACTGTACATTGGGGGCGTTGGTCTAGTACCACGGGAACTACGGATGTAGAAGGTTTCTACGAGACAACAGCTATATATACAGCGTATAAAAAGGCTTTACCAAACAAAGTATTGTGTGAGCAAGTCAGTGTGGGGGATGTTGGTGGTTTAGGTCTTGCTGAAGGTGCTTTGATTAACGCCTTTGTAGGTGGGGCAAGTGTTATTGCATACTGTAAGAAAGCTAGTGCAGTAATATCAGGAACTTGGTTTGTAGCAGGGTATTAAATATGGAATTAGCATATAGCATTAAAAAGAAAGCATTTTATGATTTAGAGATTGCGTATAATGATTTGCCAGATGACATTATCATTGTTAACTCTGAGCAAGAAGAAATAATCAGAGTGGGTTTGACACAGGGTTGTATTATATTCCCTAACTTAACTGTATCTGAGCCAAAACCATCGCAATTTCACGAATGGGATAATATTGCAAAAGGATGGGTCGATCCACGAACTCCTAACGAGATTTCAGAATATAATCGCTCTATCATGCCAAACCTAAACAAGCGTGAATTTCGTAAAAAATTGCGCGACGCCAAGCTATTTGAACAAGCTGAAAAATACGTGCGTTCAAGTGGTGACGGCTACCTAGAAGATGCTTGGGATTATTCAGATTTTTACTCAAGAACAGACCAATTACTTATTCAAATACTAGAAGCGGTAGGTTCGACACCTGAACAGCTTGATGCAATTTGGAAAGCATAAACAGCAATTAATACACGAATAAAACTTACTAACCCTGATCTTTAATTAGATCAGGGTTTTTTAATACCAAAATTTAAGGGGGAAGCATGTCGGAGCATACACATGCAGTAATAGAAACAAGCGGTGTTATCACTTCTTCAGCAGTTAAAACAACTGTAGTTGGTGGTGGTGCTTCATTTATTGGCAAAGTAACAGGAATGGATCCAATGGCAATCATTGGTCTTGTGGTAGGTATTGGCGGTTTGATTGTTAGTGCATTAGGTTTCTTGGTTAATTGGCATTACAAGAGACAAGAGAATCAACGAGCAAAAGAACTTCATGAATTGAAAAAGAAGAATTTGCTTGGAGAGTGTGATGTCAAAGACTAGATACTATGTTTTAGGATCATCTATAGCTTTAGCGATTGGCGGTTTTTTTATATCTGGTCCAAGCAATGAACAAGTACACGCCACTGCAGTAAAAGAAGGATTTACACCTAAACCAGTTATTCCGGTGAAAGGTGACATTCCTACAATTGGTCACGGCACAACGGTTTATACAAACGGTGTGAAAGTCAAAATGTCTGACCCTGCAATCACACGAAAGCAGGCGTTTGAATACCTGAAAGCTCATATCGATAAAGATGCACAGCGATTCAATAAAACAATTTTGAATGTGCCAATTTCTCAGACTGAATATGACGTTTATATGGATTTTACATATCAGTACGGTACTGGTGCATGGTCGCAGTCTTCAATGCTTCGCAATCTGAAGCAAGGTAAATATAAACAGGCTTGTGATTCGTTACTTAAATATAAATACGTTGCAAAGCGTGATTGCTCAATTCGTAAAAACAACTGTCATGGCGTGTGGACTCGACAACTTGAGCGTCATTCAAAATGCATGGGGGCGCAATGAAATTAGCTATTCAAAATTTTATCAATAAGTTCTATCAAGCAATCATTATTATTTTATTGGCCATAATTTTAATTGGCTCAATTTTTGGTGTTGTACAAACTTGGTGTGCATCTAGTTGGAAAGCAGACTATCAATTACTGGATGCTAAGTACAAAACGGAAGTAGCTGAAGCAAAAGCAGCAACAGAACAAGCCAAAGCTGAAGCACGTGAACAGGAAAAAATTTGGGTAGAACAATTTTTACAAGCGGAGAAAAATTACAGTGAAAGCCTCAAAGATATCATTGCTGATAGCAATAGCGCTAAGTCCACTATTGAGCGCATGTCAAAGCAAATCAATACAGCCACAAGCCGTATGTCCACAGCTACCAAAGAAACCATTATTGAGTACGCCAATACCAACGGTGACATACTCAAAGAATGCATTGGAAAATATCAATACGTGGCAGAACAAGCTGACAAACACGCAATTGATGCGAAACGATTGAGTGATGCATGGCCTGAAAAACCATAACGGTGATTTTAACAATATGGTAAAGGCATCGAATTCGAGGGATTTAATTGTGGCGAATATGCCATTTTTAATTAGGTGTAATTCCACCATTTTAATCAGATCGAATTCGTACCAATTAGAATCACCACCCATCCACAATGTCACACCAATCTTTTAGCATCTTTCTGCAATCATATAAATGCGTAGATTGTGGCGAATGAAACGCCTAAATTAAGTTAAGCTGAGTGTATATTTTTAAAAGTGTTCTGCTTTATACTGTGCCAATATTTAGTGAACATTCTTTTGACACGTCATAGGTACTTTTAAAATCAAGTACATGATTGTGTACATATTTTTAAGGTAGCACATGGCAACAGCTAAAAAGTCTGTAAATATCAATAATATACGTAACTTTTCGATTATTGCGCATATCGATCACGGAAAGTCGACTCTAGCCGATCGTTTTATTCAAACCTGTGGTGGTTTGCAAGACCGTGAAATGCAAGCACAAGTTCTAGATTCTATGGAATTAGAACGAGAGCGTGGTATTACCATTAAAGCAGCATCGGTAACGTTGTATTACACACATCCGAATGGTGAAGAATATCAACTTAACTTCATTGACACACCTGGACACGTAGACTTTTCTTATGAAGTGTCTCGTTCACTTGCTGCCTGTGAAGGTGCTTTGCTTGTGGTCGATGCTGCACAAGGTGTGGAAGCTCAATCGGTTGCGAACTGCTATACAGCAATTGAGCAAGGTTTAGAAGTTCTTCCTGTATTGAATAAAATTGACTTACCTCAAGCAGAGCCTGAGCGTGTCATTCAAGAAATTGAAGATATTATTGGTATTGAAGCAACTGAAGCACCAACATGTTCTGCTAAAACAGGTTTAGGTATTGAAGGTGTTTTAGAAACACTGGTTAATATTATTCCTGCACCAGTGGGTGATCGTGATGCACCATTACAGGCTTTAATTATTGACTCATGGTTCGACAACTACTTAGGCGTTGTATCGTTAGTTCGTATTAAAGAAGGTCGTGTACGTAAGGGCGATAAAATGTTGATGAAATCAACAGGCCAAACGCACATTATCACTTCTGTAGGTATCTTTAATCCCAAACATACTGAAACAGGCATCTTAGAAGCGGGTGAAGTTGGTTTTGTCATTGCGGGTATTAAAGATATTTTTGGTGCACCAGTGGGTGACACTATTACACTTGCAACAACACCAGAAGTTGCAACATTACCTGGTTTTAAAAAGGTTAAGCCTCAAGTATATGCAGGTTTATTCCCTATTGATGCAAGTGATTTTGAACCATTCCGTGATGCGTTACAGAAATTACAAATTAACGATTCGGCATTGTTCTTTGAACCTGAAAGTTCTGATGCTTTAGGTTTTGGTTTCCGTTGTGGCTTCTTAGGTATGCTGCACATGGAAATTGTACAAGAGCGTTTAGAGCGTGAGTACGATTTAGACCTGATTTCATCTGCGCCAACTGTAATTTATGAAGCAGTGATGAAGAGTGGTGAAACGATTTATATCGACAGCCCTTCAAAAATGCCAGATGGTTCTACAGTAGAAGATCTTCGTGAACCAATTGCTGAATGTAATATTTTAGTACCGCAAGAATACTTGGGTAATGTAATGACATTGTGTGTTGAGCGCCGTGGTGTGCAAAAAGACATGAAGTTTATGGCAAACCAAGTTGCAATTACTTTTGAAATTCCGATGGCTGAAGTAGTCATGGATTTCTTTGATAAATTGAAATCTTGCTCGCGTGGTTTTGCATCACTCGATTACAATTTTGTACGTTTTGAAAGTTCATCTTTGGTTAAAGTGGACGTGCTGATTAATGGCGATAAAGTTGACGCTTTAGCTATGATTTGTCACCGTCAAGATGCTCGTCATCGTGGTATTGCGCTTGTTGAAAAAATGAAAGATTTGATTCCACGTCAAATGTTTGATGTTGCAATTCAGGCTGCTATTGGTGCACAAATTATTGCGCGTTCAACAGTAAAAGCAATGCGTAAAAACGTATTGGCTAAGTGTTATGGTGGTGACGTTTCACGTAAGAAGAAACTTCTATCAAAACAAAAAGAAGGTAAGAAACGTATGAAGCAAGTGGGTAGTGTTGAAATTCCACAAGAAGCGTTCCTTGCAGTACTGAAAGTAGAAAGATAAAACAAAGAGGTCATTTAGCTCATGGATTTTGATTTTAATTTAATCCTCGTACCAGCCACACTAATATTCTTTTTAGTGTGGCTATTAGATAAGTTTGTCTTTAAACAAAGACAAACGAAAGGGCGTGGAAATGAAAATTTCATTATCACATGGGCTTATGACTTTTGGCCTGTTTTAGCGGTTGTATTAGTTTTACGTTCATTCTTGTATGAGCCATTCAATATTCCATCGGATTCTATGGTACCTACTTTAGAAACTGGCGATTTTATTTTGGTGAATAAGTTTGATTATGGCGTTCGCCTACCTATTATCAACAAAAAAATTATTGATGTTGGTGAGCCTGAGCGTGGCGACGTTATTGTTTTTCGTTACCCGCCACAACCTACCATTAGTTATATTAAACGTGTTGTAGGTTTACCGGGTGATCATATTGTTTATGATCACGGTCAACTTACAATTAATGGTACAAAAGTTGCTAAAGTTCCTGTGGAATTTAGTCGTGAAAAAGATGCATTAGATACACCGACATCTATTTATCATAAAGAAACTTTAGGCGACCACACATTTACTATGCGTGAGCTTGATGGAGTGAATGTTGCACGCCAAGCACCGTTTATCAACTATATTGAAAATGGTAAGTATGTAAATACAAATGGTTTATATTGGGAAGTTACAGTTCCAGAAGGGCACTACTTTGCAATGGGTGATAACCGTGATCAAAGTGCTGACAGTCGTTTTTGGGGATTTGTACCAGAAGAAAACTTAACAGGACGCGCTTTCTATAAATGGATGCATAAAGAGCCTGGATTTAAAATCCCATCTTTTGGTCGAAATGGGGCTATTGATTAATAACAATTAAAGTGGGGGCGTTATGCGTAAATCTCAGCTTGGGGCTTCGTATATATCAATTTTGTTTGTTGTAATTTGCTTTATTGTGGTCGTGAAGTTTTTGGTTGCTATTTCAGGACCATACTTTGATGATAGAATGATTAATAAGGAAATATCGAGTGTGTTGAAAAACACGACTAAAGATATTTCTGTGGATAACCTAAACAAGCAAATGAATCAGCGTTTTTCAATGAACAATATCAAGAATGTTCAATTTAAAGATATTGCAAAAGTAACGAAAGACGACCGTTTGTTTGTTAGGAAAAAGTATGAAGTAAGAAGACCTTTCTTATTCAATATAGATTTAGTGTTAAAGTTCGAGAAAAATTTTGATCAAAGCTCAGTCCAAACTAAATGAAAGTCGTTTAGTGAGTCGCATAGGGTATCAGTTTAAACAACCTGAATTGTTACAGCTGGCATTGACCCACCGCTCGGTGAGCCATAAATTAAATTATGAGCGTCTAGAATTTTTAGGTGATTCATTGTTAGGGATGATTATAGCGAATTATCTCTATCATGCTTATCCACATGAAAATGAAGGGCGCTTAACGCGTATGCGTGCAACCTTAGTGCGACAAGAAGCACTAGGTAAAATTGCCAACGACTTAAAATTAAGCCAAAACTTAATTTTAAGTACAGGTGAGTTAAAGTCTGGTGGTCATCACCGTGAATCTATTTTGGCAGATACTGTAGAAGCAATTATTGGTGCAATTTATGTAGATTGTAATGATCTTACGATATTGGAACCAATTGTTTTAAAATGGTATGTACCTTATTTAGATCATATTGAGCCAACAGATCAACTGAAAGATCCTAAATCGCGCTTACAAGAGTATCTACAAGCACGTAAAAAGCCTCTCCCGCTTTATGAGGTTGTGGATATTCAGGGTGATGCGCCGAATCAACACTTTAAAGTAGAGTGTATTGTTCAGGGCTTACCCGTGAAGTATGGAGAAGGGTCTAGTCGTCGCTATGCTGAACAATCAGTTGCGGCAGATATTTTAAAACTTTTGGAGATCAAGTCTTAATGACTACTCATTCCGATCACATCGATGCTGATCACGAGTCGCAAGAAAGCGACAGTAACGATTTAATTAGCCAATTCTTTAGTTCGCAAGGAACAGATATTCCTGCGGATTATAAAAGTGGATTTGTTGCTATTGTAGGTCGCCCGAACGTGGGTAAATCTACGTTAATGAACCACATTTTGGGTCAAAAGCTTTCTATCACTTCACGTAAACCACAAACAACGCGTCATAAAATTGTGGGTATTGATACACGTGAAAAATCTCAGGCTGTATTTGTAGATACTCCAGGGATGCACAAAAAAGAAGTACGTGCGATCAATAAAATGATGAATCGTGCTGCACATTCTGCATTACGTGATGTAAACCTTGTTTTATTTGTAGTTGATGCACAGAAGTGGACACCAAACGATGAACTTGTTTTGGAAAAACTTCAAAATGCTGATATGCCAGTGATTTTGGTAATTAATAAACTTGATACTTTTGAAAATAAGAATCAAGCATTACCATTGATTCAAGAACGTGCAAAACTTATGAATTTTGCTGAAATTGTTCCTGTATCTGCGTTACGTGGTGCGAATCTAGACCACTTGCGTGACACCATTGAGCGTTATTTGCCGTT
Source organism: Acinetobacter sp. FY683 (assembly GCF_059515885.1). Taxonomy (NCBI): domain Bacteria; kingdom Pseudomonadati; phylum Pseudomonadota; class Gammaproteobacteria; order Moraxellales; family Moraxellaceae; genus Acinetobacter; species Acinetobacter sp. FY683. Next base: position 160,400 of record NZ_JCAKNA010000003.1, read on the forward strand.
CCAACCGCCGCTATATTCAATGGATCAAATCACAGACCGTTCAGAGCGTTTCTTAGCATCTGAAACGATTCGTGAGAAAATCATGCGTCAATTAGGTGAAGAGCTTCCTTACGATTTAACAGTTCAAATTGAATCTTTTAAAACAGAAGAAGCAACAGTAAATGAAAAAACAGGTCGTCCAAAAGCTGCTTGTACATATATTGATGCCACTATTTTTGTAGATCGTCCAAGCCAAAAAGCCATTGTAATTGGTGAGCGTGGCGCGAAGCTGAAAAAAATTGGTATGGATGCACGTGTGGACATGGAAAAAATGTTCGAACAGAAAATTATGCTGACACTTTGGGTTAAAGTGAAAGGTGGTTGGTCTGATGATGAGCGTGCATTAAAGAGTTTAGGGTATAGCGATATTTAATATCGCTTGGCTAAAAGCTTAGGGGCTGTAATGATTAATGTGGTCATTGTCGGAATATGTATTTTATTTCTGCAAGGATGCATTACTAAAATTGTTACAGTTCCTGTTAAAGTTGCTTATAAAGCAACAAAAGGTGTTGTTAAAGGTACTGTTGCAGTTGTGGGTGCTGTTGTTCCACATGGGCATGATGATGCTGATTCAAATGAAGATGATGAAGATAAGCAAAAAAAATAATATTAGGATTAAAAACTTGCCTTATGCGCAATGAAATTTTGCATGGTTATTTAATTCATCACCGAAAATATCGTGATCGTAGCCATATTGTGCATTTATTTACACAAGAGCATGGTCGTGTCGATGGAATTTTAAGACAAACTCCACCACCTCAATATCAACCGATCTGCCTGCAAGCATCAGGGAAATCTGAATTAAAAAATTTTAGTAAATTAGAAATTGTAAATCAGCCGATTTTTTTTCATGGTGATGCCTTTTTTTCAGGTTTTTATTTGAATGAAGTTTTATTAAGACTTTGTCCACTTGAGGTAGAGATGCCTCAAAGCTTTGTGCAATATTCAAAAACGTTAGAGCAATTACAAAAGTTATCTCAACAAGAAGATCAAAACTTATTTTTACGTCAAATTTTACGTCAATTTGAACATGAATTATTAGAGGATTTAGGTTATGCAATTGATTTTTCAGTCGATTCAAATCAATCACCTATTTCTAGTGAAATGAATTACCAGTTTCAACTGAATGATGGATTTCTTGCCACTGCTCAAGCATCTCGATCTGCAATTTCGGGTGCTTTAATTGAAACAATGATGCAGTATGAAAAAGGTGGGGAATTTAATCTACAACAGTTACAATTACTCACTAAGCTATATCGACAAGTGATTACTTCGCTATTAGGGGATCGCCCTTTAAAAAGTAGGCAATTGTGGGTTCAAAACGCTCAAACTCATCGTAAGTAGGAAAGTATTATGGCTGCATTATTAGGTGTAAATATTGACCATGTTGCAACTTTGCGACAAGCACGTGGCACCTCTTATCCAGATCCTGTAAATGCGGCATTAATTTGTGAGCAAGCGGGTGCAGAAGGTATTACTTTGCATTTGCGTGAAGATCGTCGCCATATTCAGGATGCAGACGTATATCGTATGCGTAAAGTATTAAAAACTCGTATGAATTTGGAAATGGCAGTAACCAATGAAATGGTTGAAATTGCTAAAAATGTAAAGCCACATCATATTTGCTTTGTTCCTGAAAAGCGCCAAGAAGTTACAACAGAGGGTGGTTTAGATGTTGTAGGTCATTTTGAGGATGTAAAAAAAGCGACTCAAGAACTTACGGCAATTGGTTGTGATGTTTCATTATTTATTGATGCTGATTTTGCACAAATTGATGCTGCTGTTGCATGTGGTGCACCAACCATTGAAATCCATACAGGTGCTTATGCCGATGCAGAAACAGCTGAACAGCAGCAAGCAGAGCTTGATCGAATTGTAAAAGGTGCTGAATATGCGGCATCAAAAGGTTTGGTTGTAAATGCAGGGCATGGTTTAAATTTGCATAATGTCACACCAATTGCGAAAATCCCACAAATTCACGAATTAAACATTGGTCATTCTATTATTGCTGATGCAGTATTTATTGGTTTAGCAGAAGCAGTGAAAGAAATGAAAGCGGTTATCAAGGCGGCACGTAAGTAAGTTATGTCTACAATTAATTATGATGAACTCATGCAACCAGTTATTGGTTTCTTGGGTTGTAAAACGCCACAGCCTTGGCTAGATGAAGCAGTAAATAACTTAGAAGTTTTAATGCAAGATCATGCTAATTGTGAGAAAAAAGCAGCAAGTACCGCAATGAACTTGATGTTTCGATATAGCTATTTTGTCGATTTACAAGTGAAACTTGCACAGCTTGTACGTGAAGAAATGTTGCACTATGAACAAGTTTTATCGCTAATGAATAAGCGTGGGCAAGCTTGGCAAAATTTGAGTGCAGGGCGTTACGCAGGTGGTTTGCGCAAAGAAATTCGTACTTATGAGCCTGAAGCATTAATTGATGTATTGGTGATTGGGGCATTTGTTGAAGCAAGATCGTGTGAGCGTTTTTATTCGCTTGCTCCACTTGTAGATGAAGAATTAGGACGTTACTACCGTTACTTATTGAAGTCTGAATCTCGCCATTATGAGGATTATTTAGCACTTGCAATAGAAGTTGCTAAAACATCTAAGTTGAAAAATCCTGAAGAGGATATTCAACAGCGTATTGACCATATTCGTGAAGTAGAAAAGAATCTGATTTTAGCACCAGATGAGCTTTTCCGTTTCCATAGTGGTGTACCTGTGAAGGCTGCTTAAATATTAAAGAATACTAAAACCCCTCAGAATTAAGTTCTTGAGGGGTTTTGTTTTTCTGTAATTATGCTTAACACCGATAAATATTAATGATAATCATTTGTATTATAAGTCTGGTTAATTTAATCTTGAGGCTGAAAATTGTATATAGATTATATCGCATGAAATTATTGAAGACGGGTCTGTGGCTGTGTAGTTCTATATTTTTAATGACTCATACTTATGCACATTACCCTTATGTTGCTCCGTTAAGTTATCAAACTTTTAATAATCACTCTGCTATTGTTTCGGGTTTTTATGACAATCCATTTTCACCTGAGATTGCAATTAAAAATTTTAAATTTCACTATCACAATCCACAAGGTGAAAAGATTGAAATTGCAGATGAGCAGTGGGCTAAAACTCAAACGCTAAGTAGTATGAGTTTGGAAAATAAAGTTGATGGAACTTATCGAATTCGTGGGGTAAAACAAGGGGCGACAACTCAATTTGCTCTAGATGAAAAGATGTGGAAGGTGGTAATAACGGGGAAACCAGTAGCAACTAAGCCAGCTTCTACAAAAGTTATATATGAGTCGCAATTAGATAAAAAGAACAAGGTTAAAACCGTTCAGGTCACAGAGATTATAGAAACCTTTGTATCGCGTAAAAATACAAGTAATAAAGTGTTTGAGCATTTACATGATGGTTTGGATATTCAATTTTTAACACATCCAAATGCAATACGTGCGAATCAACCTATTCATTTAAAGCTTATAGATAATAAAAAAGGTATTTCTAATTTGGGTGCTGAGGTTTTAACGCAAACAGTTAATTTCTCACGTGATACTAAAGTGTATAAAGAAGTAACAACAGATGAGCAAGGAAATTTGAATTTTACAATTAAAGATAAAGGGCAATATTTGTTGAAAATAGATTATCAACAACCATTTGATATAAAAAGTGATAGCTTAAAGCGCTATAAATATACTTTGAGTTTTAATGTTATTTGATTTGCTTAAAAGGGCATCTAGCTAAAAAAGTTAGGTGCTTTTATTTTAAATAAGACATAAAAAAGCCCAAGTCTTAAATGCTTGGGCTTTTTAATATTTGGCTCTCCAACCTGGGCTCGAACCAGGGACCTGCGGATTAACAGTCCGTCGCTCTACCGACTGAGCTATTGGAGAATCTGCATGCGATTATAAGGACATTTACTAGTGGGTCAAGGGGAAACTGTCATCTTTCTTACATTTTTAATCTGTATGCTTTTTATTTGAGCAGAAATCAAAAAATTAAAGAAAAATTGAATGAAGTGCTTGCAAAGAAAAACTGCTGTTGCTAATCTGATATTAACAACAGAGCGTTTAAACGAAAGTTTAAACAGTGTGGATTTAAAACCAACTTGCCAGCACTAAAATGGCTAAACAGGAGAAAGCGAATGAATACGCTCACTATCCCTCAAATTTTCACTAATTTTTCTTTTTACAAAGAAAACTATCTTTCAATTATCAATAATGCTGATCAATACTATGTACCTGTACAAGGTGCTGAAGTACAAATTTGGCCATTAACATCTCACCAATTATTTCTAGGTGATTTATTGCAACTTTGGTTTGGTGATAAATGGACGGTAGATTCGAAGAAGAAACTACTGATCAACACTATTCTGAGAGATAAATCTTTAGATCATGTTGAACAAGATTTGTTTGTCTATGAAATTAAAGGTAGTTCAATTACTGGTCAAGATGCTTCAAAAGCTTGGTCATTAAGTGAAAATAAAGCAGTTGATATTTCAGTAGGTTCAATTTTTCAATTTTATTGTGTATTTAGAGGATTATCTCGTCCTGTTCAGATATTCAATCAAGCAGATAAGTTGAAATCTGCAATTTAATTTTTTGAATGAGCGCAAATTAAACTTAATTTAGCGCTCAAAATATTATTGATAAATAGGCTAACTACGAAAAATCATACATGTGGCAGTCGCATGAGCAAAGAGTTTTCCATCTTTATCAACAATTTTTCCTTCTGCTATTCCTAAGCTTTTACTTATATTAATAATATCGCCATAAGCAATGAGTTCTTGATTGAGTGGAATAGGGCGACACATTTTTACATTCAGATCTATTGTGCCATAACCAACACCAGCTTCAAGCATTGAAAAAACAGCACAACCTGTCACTGAATCTAAAACAGTTGCAGCAAAACCACCATGAACACCACCTAATGGGTTGATATGTCGCTCATTTGCTTTAACGCTGAAAACAACGTGTCCTTGAGTTACTTGTCCAGCAATCATAGGGATTGTTAGGCTCATTGATGGTGGCGGAATAGTGCCATCACACATCGCTTGCATAATTTCTAGACCAGACAGTTCCTTTACGTTCACTTTTATTTCCTTAATATTTATAGATGATTTTTAAAATATATCTACATACTAGAATAAGGAAATAAAAAGATAATGGTCAATTGGTTTGTATGAGCTTTAGAGTCTAGACATATACGTTTTATCAAAAGTATCGAAGGAATTAAGTATCTTTAGTGAAATTTCTTCACCTGTTGCAGAGCTTGCAGATGTGTGTTGTTGATTCACATTAATGATATCAATATTTAGGCAAAAGGTTCTTTTGCTTTCAATAACAATAAACTGTGGAGAGTGTTTTTTTAAGCATTTTGCGATATATCGGTTTAAACACTTAGTTTTGTAGACATCAATGATTTGGTAACGCATGGGAGAGGCTTTACGGTCAATGTGATGGATATTTTAAAGTGTGAATAATAAAGTATCTATAGTTCTTAAGTATCAAAATGTACAAAGCTTATGGTGAATTCATATAAGGCATATATGGTCTATGAAAATAAAAATAGAACTGTCATGTGAAATAATTAAGATGAAAAAAGCCTTAATTTAATCATTAAGGCTTTATTTAAGAGTTTTTAGGATACTCGCTGTTTAACGAATTTTTGCATCATCCAAATGGCGTGAACCTTCTAAGATCATTCGAATCATAATCATGGTTTGTTCAGCAATTTCTTTACGTTGTTCTATAGGCATTTCAATGACTTTAGCACCCATATTAAACACAAGTTGGGTAATCGCTTTGGCAACAATTTCAGGATGCATGAGTTTACTATTATTTTCTTTTTCTAAGCGAATAAGATCATCACGTAACTCTTGTTCAAAATAGTTCAGTTGGTGTTCTACTGCTAATTTATAAGAATGAGAACCTGTATAACCTTCACGTAATAAAAGGCTTAAATTACCTTCATCAGCATTAAGTTGTTCAATAAATACTTCAACAGATGTACGAATAATACTGCTTTGTTGTGATGCCTTTAAACGTGCTTGATGCAAAATTTTACGTAATACACCACCAGAGCGTTCAATAAGTTCAATTGCTAATTCATCAATATCTTTAAAATGGCGGTAAAAGCTATTAGGTGCAATGCCTGCTTCACGTGCAACTTCACGTAAACTTAATGATGCAATACTTTTTTGTGGACCAATTAAATTAAGCGCAGCTTGGAAAAGTTCTTCTTTTGTAATAGTTGCTTTACGACCAACTGTACGTGCAGGAATTGTTTCCTGTACATTTTTTGCTTCATGCAAAGTAGCGTCATTGCTTGTTTTCATTAGTGGTTTAATCATAAATTGGGTTGTAAGGTCGCTTTAACTTATTATAACCATTACGACTACACTTTGAAATGATTGGATACAATACATGTATATATACAAATATATATACATGTGTATAATAATTAAAAATTCAAAGGCGTGGTGTACGAACTATGCATGCAATCGAAAAAACGAAATCTCCTCTATCTACATTAGTTGATGTGGTGATTGATCCATATTCAACAAATTTCTGGCTTCAAAAATTGAACCCTTTGTGGTCTGTAAATCAGGCTTTAGGTTCAATTGTGAAAAAAGAAGTTATTGCAAATGACACAGTTGCTTTAACGATTGAATTTAATCGTAAATTTAGCGTGGGTGAAGCAGGACAGCATCATCCAGTATTTATTGTGGTAAATGGAATTCGTTACGAACGCACTTATAGTTTGACGCAGGTTGATGCTAAAAAAGTATTACTTGTGGCTAAGAAAGTTGAAAATGGTGTGGCGAGTTCTTGGTTGTTAGAACAGTCCAAAGTTGGAGATATTCTAGAGTTTGGTCGTCCATATGGTGACATGCTCCTTCCAAAAGATCATTCATCTTTAATTTTGCTTGCTGCGGGTAGTGGTATCACACCTATGTATAGCTTAATTCGAGCTTTAGTGGTTTCAGCTAAAATTAAAACCATGCCAGTGACATTATTGTATTGGGTAAAAACTCAAGCGGATGTTGCTTTTAAGGCAGAGTTTGAAAAACTAGCAGCACAGTATGAAAACTTCAAAGTTACATTTTTTTATACGCAAGATATTGAGCAAGCTGCTGCACGTTTAAATGAATCGCATCTACAAACATTAGACAATATTGAGCAGAGCACGGTATATGCATGTGGACCGTCAGGTTTTACTGCAAATGTTGAATCGTTATTTGCTCATGCTACAAATGTAAAAACAGAAGCATTTAGCATGACACCTGTTTTACATGATGAAGTTGGATTTGTGAATGTGACGCTCACACAGTCAAATAAAATTGTTGCAATTCCGAAAGGTCAGCCAATTTTATTAGGCTTAGAGCAACAGAATATTAAGCCTAAACATGGTTGTCGTATGGGTATTTGTAATAAATGCGCATGCAATAAATCGGAAGGTTCTACTAAAAACTTGGTAAACGGTTCGCAAAATAACGAACCAGGCAATTTACTTAAAATTTGTGTTAACTCGGCACAAACTGACTTAGTTATAGATTTATAAGAGGCTATAAATATGAATATGCCAGTAAAACTTGAATATTTTAAGAACCCTAAAAATCGTGAATTAACTCAGGCTGAGCAAGATGAGTTGGCACGTGAACTTGATGCTATTCGCCAAGAGGTCTTAGATGATTTAGGCGAAAAAGATGCAAAATATATTAACCGTGTATATTCGACAGTGAAATACTCAGAAATTGCTGGTCGTGCATTGTTGTTTGCAGGATGGTTTCCGCCAGCATGGTTATTAGGTACAGGTTTACTTGGTTTTTCTAAAATCATGGAAAACATGGAATTAGGACATAATGTTATTCATGGTCAATATGATTGGATGAATGATCCTAAGTTTGATGGTACAAAATACGAATGGGATATTGTCGGTACAGCAGACGATTGGCGTCAAACGCATAACTACAAACATCATACTTATACCAATATTAAAGGTATGGATGATGATATTGGTTATGGTGTACTGCGTTTATTCCCAGAACAGCGTTGGAAGAAAGGTTATTTATTACAACCGCTTTATAGCATTCCATTCTGTTTACTGTTCCAATGGGGTGTTGCAATACAAAATCTTGAAATTGGTAAATACTTGAAAGGACGTATGAGCAAAGAAGAGTTTAAATCACGCTTTGCTCCTATGAAAAAGAAAATGACTAAGCAATTGGTCAAAGATTATGTATTCTTTCCTGTGATTGCAGGTCCTGCGGCATTACCTGTTTTAGCTGGTAACTGTGTTGCCAACGGTATTCGTAATATTTGGACGTTCAGTATTATTTTCTGTGGTCACTTTACTAAAGATGTTGAAGTGTTTTCCAAAGAGGTACTGCAGAATGAAAGTCGTGGTCACTGGTATATGCGTCAAATCCGTGGCTCTTCAAACTTAACAGGTTCTGAAGCTTTCCATATTCTGACGGGTCACTTAAGCCATCAAATTGAACATCATTTATATCCTGATATTCCTGCGCGTCGTTATCGTAAAATGGCGCCAAAAGTGCAGGCAGTATGTGAAAAATATGGCTTAAATTACAATAATGCGAGCTTGGTTAAGCAATATGGCAGTGTAATTAAACGTATTGTGAAATATGCGTTCCCATTTAAAAAGTAAGCTTATAAAGTTTTAAAAAGCTACTGTAAATCAGTGGCTTTTTTTTATGTGTGGTTTAAGCCAATTGTTTAGTTTTTTCTAATATAGGAAGTTGAGTGCTTTTGCCAACATAATGTGAGTAATGTGCCAAATTAAGCATGGCAAGATCTTCATCGCTATTGCCATAAGCATAAACATGTTGGTATTGGCTAAGTTTGTATTGTTTTAAAAGGCGGTTGGCTTTTTCTTGGTTGCTACAATCTGGTGTAGTGTAGCTTCCAGTATATTGCCCATTTTGTATTTCAACATGTGAACAGATGAAGTCAATATTAAGGTATTTAGCCACATATTTTAAATAAATATCGATTGTTGCAGAAACTAAAACAACATCATCTCCTAAGCTTTGGTGATCCCGTAGTCTGAGTAATAGTTCAGGATTATAGTTTTTTGTAATATGGTGGGCATATTCTTCGGCAATTTTTTCAATGGTATTTACATCGGCATTTTTAAACATCGCCTGAAATAACTTTGGACGCATCGCATGAGCAGGATAGGCTTTTAAATAATAAGCCTGAATCCAAGGTAAAATTTTAAACCCTTGCGTTATGATGTGCTTTTTTGAATGTGTATAGAAGATGAACCCTGTGAAACTATCTTTCTTGTACAGGGTTCCATCGAAATCAAAAATCGCTAAATTTTTATATTTCTTGCTTTTCTCATGCATGTTTCAAAGCGTCCATTTACACGTGAAGCAAACCAATTTGTATTGTAGTCACGACTGAGTTTAGGGCCTGTAATAACAACTTCAGGCATAATCGCATAGATTGGTTCTTTGTTTGTCGCTTCTTTATAAAGTTTGCTAACCGCGGCATAGGTTGCGGTGTCTTCAAAATCCTGATCTTTTTCTTTTTTCAAATCTGAACGTATTTGGCGCGGTGTTATGAGAACATTATTTTTGGAAAACACGTTAATAAGTTCACGTTCAGACTGACTTTGAACCGATTTTGGATCACCATCTTTATTGTAAAGAAGTAAGTCACCATCTAAATCAAGTTTTGTTGTGGTTAAGTCATTGAGCATACTTTGGAATGCAGCATTACGGCTAGAATAACGTCCAGAGTTGTAATCAGCAAAACGATATATCGGTTTGTCATAGCTAGCAGGGTACATCATTAAACGATGAATTCCATAATATAAACCGCCATATTGACTGTATAAATCGGTTCTTAAATCTGCCACGCTACCACTTTGACGCTTATGTTCTTTGGCATAACCAATATGAACTTGCATAGAACCTAATGTTGTAATCGGGTTCATCTTCTCGCCAATATCTTGTCCTACTAATTTTGCAGCGCCTGTTAAAGCACTAACGTGATAGTGTTTAGACATATAGTCAAAAATTTCACGGTAAAGTTCATCAAGTTGGCGTTCCGTTTTAACTCGACGCATTTGGCTTAAATAGTTGTCTTCAGGACTTGGCTGATTTTTTAAAACATCTTGGAAGTAGCCTGCAATAGGTGTTCCAATAGTATCACCAAGTTTGTCAGTAAATTTTTCTTCTAAGCGTTCTTGTACTTCTTTAACTGCTTTTGCACCTAAGCCTGAAACTTCTGGATCTGCATGGAAATTTGATTCCTGATCGACCACAGCAATAATAGAACACATATTTTCTTTGGTTTGTGGAATACCAAACTGTTCAGCAATATCATAAATATCTTTAGACCAAGATTCACGGTCGTTTACACGATTTGGAAGTAATCGTTTGAGTTGTTCTTGTTTTAATGTCGGTTCATCACTTGCCCACCAAGAGCCATTGCCACACGCTGTTAAGGCAATTGAAAAGGCTAAAATAGATACAGGTTTAAGCACTGAACTAAACACTTTTTCTTTCATATATGGAAAACTCGTTCACAGGTGATGAGCTAATAGGGGAGATGCAGTATACTACGCAAGTCCTAAAAGTTAAGAATATATATGTATATTGGTCCTTATCAACTGTCAAATAATTTGATTGTCGCTCCTATGGCAGGTGTGACAGATCGTCCATTTCGAACACTATGCAAGTACTTTGGTGCAGGGCATGCTGTGAGTGAAATGATGACGTCAGATAAGACCTTACGCATGAGTAAGAAAAGCTTATATCGTGCCAACTTTGATGGTGAACTAGCGCCTATTTCTGCCCAAATTGCAGGCTCAGATCCTGCCGACTTGGCTGAAGCTGCACGTTATCAGGTCGCAAATGGTGCACAAATTGTAGATATCAACATGGGATGCCCTGCAAAAAAGGTTTGTAATAAGCTTGCAGGTTCGGCATTGCTTCAAGATGAAGATTTAGTTGCCCGTATTTTAGATGCTGTTGTGGCAGCTGTAGATGTGCCAGTGACATTAAAAACCCGTTTGGGTTATTTAAATGGTCATGAAAATATTATGCGAGTAGCGAAACGTGCGGAAGAAGCAGGTATTGCTGCGTTAGCTTTACATGGTCGTACTCGTGAAGATATGTATTTAAATACGGCACGTTATTCTTTAATTAAAGATGTTAAAGACATGCTGAGCATTCCAGTTATTGCCAATGGTGATATCGATAGCCCTGAAAAAGCCAAATATGTCTTGGATTATACAGGTGCTGATGCTGTCATGATTGGTCGTGCTGCGCAGGGTCGACCTTGGATATTCCGTGAAATTGGACACTATTTAAAAACAGGTGAGCATTTAGCTGCACCAAGTATTCAAGAAGTGAAAGATGTTTTGCTTGGACATTTGTCTGAACTTTATGAGTTTTATGGTGAATATTCAGGATGTCGTATCTCTCGTAAGCATATTGCATGGTACACAAAAGGGTTACGTGCAAGTAATGAGTTTCGCCAAAATATGTATAAGGTAGAATCGACGGTCGATCAATTTAAAGTTGTGGAAGATTACTTTAATAATTTACTTGCTCATGGTGAAATTATGAGTGATGTTCAAGTTGAACACGTGAATTTACTTGAAACGAAATAAAGTAAAAAGCTTCTCTAATAGAAGCTTTTTTATTACAGCTTAGTTTATATTCATTTCAAGAATAAGCTGATTTATTAAATCGGGTGCTTCTAGTTTACGAATTTGTGCAACATGAGCACCAGCCCAAAATGCACCATAGTCATGATCGCCGTGTTGGCTTGCAGCAGCATGTAACTGCTTTGCTAAATCATAAGTGTATGGATAAGGAGGAACCAGAGGTCGATTGGGTGTATCTACTTCTTTATGCCAATGGTTGATTAAACCACGAGCAGGGCGGCCTGAAATACTTGCTGTAATTTGAGTAAGCGGTTGGTTAAATAAAGCCTTACGATAAGCTTCATTTGCATTAGATGTTTTACATTGAACAAAAGCAGTTCCTAGCTGTACGCCATCTGCACCTAAATCTAGAAATTGTTTCGCTTGATGACCATTCATAATACCGCCTGCTGCAACAATAGGCAGAGTGCAGTGTTGTTTAATAAGCTGAACTAAGTCGCTTGTACGTATTGAAGCATCAAAATCCTCATTGAAAATACCACGATGCCCACCTGCTTCAATACCTTGAGCAATAATGATATCAATGCCAGCATGTTCAATAACTTTAGCTTCTGCAAGATTGGTTGCAGATACCATAGTGATAATTCCAGCATCTTTTAATGCCTGAATTTGATGAGCATGTGGCAAACCAAAATGAAAACTAACAGCTTTAGGTTTTGTTTCTAATACTAAATTTAAAAAATCATCGTTATCTTTAAAGCTAGGATAAATACACTGCAAAGCTTGAGGGGCTTTTACACCATATTTTGCAAATTTATCTTGAAGTGAAGTAATCCATTGAGTGGCAACATTTTCATCGACTAATGTGCTGTTGTGACAAAAAAAATTAATTTGAAATGGATGATCGGTGAGTTCTTTTGTTTTTATAATTTGTTGTCGAGCAGATTCAACCGAGCTTGCACCTAAACCTAATGCACCCAAACCACCTTGACTTGAGACTTCTGCTGCTAGCTCTGGAGTAGATACGCCAGCCATAGGGGCAAGGAAAATGGGGTGTCGAATGCCGAGGCGTGTAAGTATATCCATTGAATGTCTCCTTTTTGAATACTTTGCCCAAGCTCGCAAAAATAGGCAAATAATATTCAATATTTACTTTAAAAATACAGCAGTAAACATTTAGAGAGATTGGTTGGTTGTTGGAATAAAAAGTGAAAATGTTGAATTTAAATTGGTTGGTCACATGTTGTGAATAAAAAGAGTATTTAAATAAAGCATGATCTTGAATGTTTCAGGCATAATGATTTTGAAATTAAATAAATGTTGGTGATTGAAATATGAAGCCGTTGCTTTGGGCGACTTTAATTGCAAGTGTGGTTTTTACAGGTTGTTCGAAAACTGAAGATGCTAAGCCTATTGTGAATGCAAGCCAGTATAAGGTGGACAGTGCAGAGGCCTTACAAAAGCGTTTTGTACAATTAAATGAAAATTTTGCTGTAGATTTTAAGAAATTCAAACAAACGGAAAGTGTTGCTTTTGCACATCAATTTCCATTAGATGTAAATGATTTGAAAACCTTAAATATGCATTTAGTTGCGAGTACATCTTTAAAACCAACTAAAATTGCATATTGTGATTTGATGAATGGTTACTTTGCTGAAATGTACCGTTTAGGTCATTACAATTTACAGCTAATAAATGATATTAAATTGCCGAATGCTGACAAAGAAAATCTTCAACAGGATTTTTCATCGGTAGATTCTTTTTATGATTTTATTTTAAATCGATACACAACCTATCGCCAAGTTCAACAAGTAATGGGTTATGGTTGTAATTTAAAAGCAGCATTGTAATTACATTTTTAAAAAGTCTATCATTGATTGATAGACTTTTTTGTATAACTATAAATTAAGAAAATAATACTGATAAAGAGGATGTAAAAAGTCCTTTAATATTTCTGACAAATATTCACTTGTTGTGGTTTTTTATTTAAATAATTAAGCATCTGTATTTTATGTGTTAATAGATTTTTTATATGAATTATTTTGTTTAATTTATAAACATTGTTGGTTTTGCTACCTTAATTTTTTAACCACTTTTTGATTTAATTTTGTACTGTATTTTTTTAAGATATTGTAAATTAACGATATTTTTAATCTAAATACTAGACTAAAGGCTTAGATCTATTACTATCATTGGATATAACTTTTCATTAAAATCCCCGCAGTTATTTTTTTGTGGTTATTGTTTATAGTTACTGTAAGCATATAGCGTTTAAATGTTTTAGATTTTGTGAAAGGGTCTCCCATGGATATTCATGCAGATGAGCATGCTCAGCCGCCTAAAAAACAAAAGTTCTATCAAGTTTTATATGTGCAAGTAATTTTTGCAATTCTTGCGGGTATTGCATTAGGTCACTTTGCTCCTGAATTTGGTGAAAGCTTAAAACCACTTGGTGATGCATTCATTAAGCTTGTAAAAATGATTATTGCGCCTGTGATTTTCTTAACGGTAAGTACTGGTATTGCTGGTATGACCAATATGGGGTCTGTAGGTCGTGTAACAGGTAAAGCAATGCTTTATTTCATTACATTCTCTACCTTGGCACTTATTGTTGGTATGGTTACTGCCAATGTCATTCAGCCAGGTAAAGGTTTGAATATCGATCCTGCACATCTTTCTGGTGATAAAGTAGCAACTTACGTTGAAAAAGCACATGATGCATCTATTGTAGATTTCTTCATGAATATCATTCCAAAGACTTTGGTGAGTCCTTTGGTTGGTGGCGAGATTCTTCAAGTATTATTTGTTGCTGTATTATTTGGTTTGGCTGTTGCTAGTGTTGGCGAAAAAGGCAAACCTATTACAGAATTCTTAAATCATTTAACTGCGCCAGTATTTAAACTTGTAGGCATGTTAATGAAGTTTGCTCCGATCGGTGCTTTCGGTGCGATGGCATTTACTATTGGTGCATACGGTATTTCAAGTATTGGTAACTTAATGTTATTAATCGCAACGTTCTACATTACATCTTTACTTTTTGTATTGGTTATTTTGGGTGCGGTAGCGAGATATAACGGTTTCTCAATTATTGATTTAATTCGTTATATTAAAGATGAATTATGGCTTGTATTAGGTACATCTTCTTCAGAAGCTGCGTTACCTACGCTTATGAATAAGATGGAAAAAGCAGGCTGTGAAAAGTCAGTTGTTGGTCTTGTTGTTCCTACGGGTTATTCATTTAACCTTGATGGTACGAATATTTACATGACTATGGCAGCATTATTTATTGCACAAGCATGTAATATCGACTTAACGATTGGCGAACAAATTACTTTGTTATTAGTTGCTATGATTAGTTCTAAAGGTGCAGCAGGCGTAACTGGTGCAGGCTTCATTACTTTAGCGGCTACGTTATCTGTTGTTCCTGCGGTTCCTGTAGCAGGTATGGCATTAATTCTTGGTATTGACCGCTTCATGTCTGAATGTCGTGCATTAACTAACTTAGTAGGTAATGCGTGTGCAACTATTGTTGTAGCTCGTTGGGACAATGCTTTAGATAAAGAAGTATTAGATGAAACTTTAAAAAAGAAAGCTTAATCTAAGAATTTTAAAAAGCCCCTCGGGGCTTTTTTTGTGAAAACTTATTGTTTATATATCATTAGATTTATCATTGAAATCATATATTGCAATGAAAAAAGCAATATAAAAATAAATCCATTTAATAATACCTCCTATAATTTTTTTTCTGCACTAAAAAAAATAGTTGCTATTTTTCCAACGATAAAAAAAGTTATAAATAGAATAATCATTAATAGAATTTTAAATATAAAAGATTTTTTTCATTTTTTGATTTTTAAATTATTGAGCGTGAAATTTTACATAAATTTAAGAGTAGGTTGTGTTGCGATTGGGTCGTGATAAAAATCTATTTTAGTTAGAAAAAGCCCATCATGAGATGGGCTTTTAAAAATTGAATTTCTAAGTTAACAACCAGTCAGTTGTTCAGGTTTTGGTTTTTCACCAGGGAAGAAAATAGGGCGAAGTTTTACACCAATTCCATTACCAATAAATGCGAAAATCAACCATAACCAACCGTGTAAGCTACCAGAAGCAATACCGCTGAAATAAGCACCAATGTTGCAACCATAAGCTAAACGTGCGCCATAACCTAACAATAAACCACCAATAACAGCTGCAATTAAAGAGCGCTTTGGAATATTGAAGTTTGGTGCAAACTTACCTGCAAGGCTTGCTGCAAATAAAGCACCAATCATAATCCCGAAGTTCATCATTGAGGTAATGTCGAACCAAAGTGACTCAGTTAGTGCTTTTGCATTGCCGGGTTGTTGCCAATATGACCATGATGCAACATCTACACCCACAAAACTTGCAGATTTAGCTGCCCAAACAGCAAGTGCAGAAGTTACACCCCACGGACGACCTGCAAGTGCAAGTGTTGCAAAGTTAAGAAGGGTAAGGATGATACCGCCCCAAATTAAAGGCCAAGGGCCACGAATAAAGCGCTTCCAACCTTGATGTTCATTTTTTGGTTCAACTTCAAGTGAACCATGACGTTTTTTCTCTGCAAAAACTGTGATTGCGGCAATAACAGCAAATAAAACAAAGTTTAGAATTAAAGCAGGAGCAACCCCTAAGCTTTTTACAAGAGAAATAGGTTCTAAATGAGGAAGTGCAAACCACCAGCCAATGTGTGAAGTTGCAATTAAAGAGCCTAGACAGAAGAAGAACAGCGTTACGATCATACGTGCGCTACCACCGCCAACGGTGTAAAGCGTACCAGAAGCACAACCACCGCCTAATTGCATGCCAATACCAAAGATAAAAGCACCAATCATTACAGACATTGAAACAGGACTTACATTTCCTTTTACGGGATTACCAAATAACTCACCAACACCTAAGGCAGGAAAGAAAAGTAAAACAGCAAAAGCAAGCATAATCATTTGAGCTCGTAAGCCACGACCACGACGCTCTTTAATAAACACACGCCAGCTAGAAGTGAAGCCGAATGATGCGTGGTATAAAGTCATACCTAAAGCACCACCAATTAAAAATAATAGTGCTTGATTTAGACCGACAACTTGATAAGCACCAAGCGTACCTAGAATTAAAAGTAAAAAAGCCATCCAAACCGATGTATTCGATCGATTTGCTGGCGCAGCAATAATTGACATGGGAGAAACAAATACAACTAAAATAGTTGGGATTATTTTAATTAGATTTGTTTTGGAAAAGTGTTATTTCTTCCTGAATATAACTGATGTATTAAATCAGTTATATTGATAACTATTAATTGATGAATTAAAAAGAACTTACATCAAAAAAAGAGCCGATTAAGCTTGCAAATGCCATGGCAATAATTCCCCAAATCGTGACTCGTAAAGCACCTCGGATAACTGATGTTCCTGCAAAATAGCTTGATATTGCACCTAAAACTGTTAAGGATAAAACTCCTACGATCATAACAGTTTTATCGACTAAGCCTTCTGGACTTAGCAGAATGGCAAACATCGGAAAAAGAGCACCTAAAGAAAATGCAAGGGCAGAAGAGCCTGCTGCCTGTAAAGGATTTGCAGATGTATTTTCATGAATACCAATTTCATCGCGTGCATGTGCTTCCAAAGCATTGTGAGCTGCCAATTGAACAGCAACTTCATGTGCTAAATTGGGGTCTAAGCCACGTAATACGTAAATATGCGTTAGTTCTTTAAGTTCTAAGTCTGGGTTTTTCTCTAACTCTTTACGCTCTGTATGTAAGTCGGCTTCTTCAATATCTACTTGAGATTTTACAGAGATATATTCACCTGCAGCCATAGAGCTTGCACCTGAAATTAATCCTGCAATACAAGTAATAAGTAAAGTTTGAGTAGAGGCACCGCTTGCTGCCATACCCATAATCAGGCTTGTTACAGAAATAATGCCATCATTTGCACCTAAAACTGATGCTCGAAGCCAACCTGCACGTTGAATTAAATGTTTTTCATGGTGATGTGAATAAGACATTACATTACTCTTATTGTATTTTGTGACACCACTTTAGCGATAATGTTGATGAATATGCAATTGATATAACATTTAAATATAAAAAATAAGCCCCTAGAAAGGGGCTTATTTAAAGAATGGATTATTGTTGAACTTTTTCTTTAACGTCTGCAGCGCCTTTCTCAACAGCATCAGCTACATGAGCTGTTGCATCTTTAATATCAGCAGCGGCATCTTTAGTTGCAGCATCAATTTTAGCAACAGCAGTGTCTGTGGCAGCTTTAGTTTCAGATGTAGCGTGATCTGTTGCAGTTGCAATATCTTGAGTTGCTTGAGATGCAGCATTTTCTAAATGCTCCCCAGTAGTTGCACCTGTTTCAGGTGCTTTATCTTTGTTACAGCCTACAAGAGCAACAGTAGCAACAAGACCTAAAGCAAGAAGTAACTTATTCATTTTGATTTTTTCCTTTTGTTATACCCAGTTATGGGTGAGTTCAAAATATAATCTAATTTTCTTTAATAAAAATATCTATAATTGTTTACAAAATGTAACCTACATTGAGTAAAACTTCTATTAAAAAAAAGGCTTAGCTATTTTATAGCTAAGCCTTTTGTAATAACTTTACAGTTAAAAGTGAATATTATTGACCTGAGCGAATAATATAATCAAAAGCAGATAGAGAAGCTTTAGCACCTTCACCTGTCGCAATGATAATTTGCTTGTAAGGAACAGTTGTACAGTCACCTGCAGCAAATACACCTTTTACATTAGTTTCATTACGGTCGTTAATCACAATCTCACCACGGTTTGAAAGCTCAACAGCAGTTTCTTTTAAGAAGTCTGTGTTTGGTAACAAACCAATTTGTACAAAGATACCAGCAAGCTCAACCGTTTTAATTTCATCTGTTGCACGGTCTTTATATTTAAGTGCAGTTACTTGTGAACCATCACCCACCACTTCTGTAGATAACGCATTCTTAATGACAGTTGTGTTTGGCAAGCTATTTAATTTGTCTTGAAGGACTTGGTCAGCACGTAATTTAGTATCAAACTCAACCAATGTTACGTGTTCAACAATACCCGCAAGGTCAATCGCTGCTTCTACACCTGAGTTACCACCACCAATCACAGCAACACGTTTGCCTTTGAATAATGGACCATCACAGTGCGGGCAGTAAGCAACACCACGTGTACGGTATTCTTGCTCACCTGGAACATTCATTTCTCTCCAACGTGCACCTGTTGAAAGAATCACTGTTTTAGATTCTAGTTTTGCGCCATTCTCTAAAGTGACTTCAACTAAGCCATTTGCTGTTTGATCTGCACCTTTAATGTCAGATACACGTTGTAAGTTCATGATGTCTACACCATATTCACGAACGTGTGCTTCCATTTCAGCAGCAAATTTAGGACCTTGAGTTTTTTGTACTGATGTAAAGTTTTCAATATCCATAGTATCCATAACCTGACCGCCCATGCGTTCAGCGACGATACCTGTACGAATACCTTTACGTGCAGCATAAATTGCAGAAGTGTTACCTGCAGGACCGCCACCAATCACCAATACATCAAATGCTTCTTTTGCATTTAATTTCTCAGCATCTTTTGCAGCAGAATTTGTATCTAACTTCGCAATAATTTCTTCCAAAGTCATACGACCTTGACCAATGTGTTCACCATTTTGGAATAACATTGGAACTGCCATAATTTTGCGTTCTTCAACTTCGTCTTGGAAGAATGCACCATCAATCATGGTTGCAGTTGTACCGGGATTGTTAATTGCAATTAAGTTAAGCGCTTGAACAACGTCAGGACAGTTATGGCAGCTTAAAGATACAAATACATCGAAGTCAGCAGTTAGGTTTAAACCTCTAATTTGAGCAAGAACTTCATCAGAAACTTTAGGTGCGTAACCTGATACTTGTAACAATGCAAGAATCAAAGAAGTGAACTCATGTCCCATTGGTAAACCAGCAA